>JAEUOH010000183.1 GCA_016790845.1 Dechloromonas sp. | reverse complement strand
ACGGCGACTGTCCTTGACCGTCAGATCAATGAGAAGAATGACCAGCGCCATGAACGCCAGAAAGAGTTCCGGGGCGGCGGGCAGGAGATCGGGGACAACGAAATTGTCGAACATGTCGGCTACCGTTTATTGAATCTTGCTTATGGCGACATGACGCAACAGGTCAGTGACCGAGGCGTGCATGACTTCCGTGAAAGGCAGGGGATACAAGCCCATCCACAGGGTGCAGATGGCCAAAACACCGAGGATGGCAAACTCGCGCGTGTTGATGTCGGTCAATTCGGCTACGTGATGATTGGCGACATCCCCGAAGATTACCCGCTTGTACATCCAGAGCGTGTAGGCAGCACCGATCACCATCGAGCTAGCCGCCGCGACAGCCACCCAGAAATTGAACTTGACTGCACCAAGGATGACCATGAACTCACCCACGAACCCGGAGGTAGCCGGCAGGCCGGCATTGGCCATCGAGAACAGCATGAATAGCGCAGCGAACTTGGGCATGGTGTTCACCACGCCACCGTAGTCGGCGATCTGGCGGCTATGGACGCGGTCGTACATGACGCCGATACAGAAGAACATTGCGCCGGAAACAAAGCCATGCGAAACCATTTGTACCAGCGCACCCTCGATACCCATGGAACTGAACATGAAGAAGCCCAGCGTCACGAATCCCATGTGCGCAATCGAAGAATAAGCAACCAGCTTCTTCATGTCGGCCTGAACGAGCGCAACGAAACCAATATAAACCACGGCAATAAGCGAAAGCGCGATGACCAGCCCGGACAATTCGTGAGATGCGTCCGGCGCGATCGGCAACGAGAACCGCAGGAAACCATAAGCACCGAGCTTCAGCGCAATGGCGGCCAGGACAATGGAGCCACCGGTCGGCGCCTCGACGTGCGCATCGGGCAACCAGGTATGAACCGGCCACATCGGTACCTTGACGGCGAAGGCGACGAGGAATGCGAGGAACAACCAGATCTGCGCGCCAAGGGAGATCGGCAGCTTGTGCCAGTCAAGGATCGAGAAGCTGCCGCCGGACTGGATGAACAGATACATCAACGCCAACAGCAACAACAAGGAACCGAAGAGAGTGAACAGGAAGAACTTGAATGCGGCATAGACACGATTCGGACCACCCCAGACACCGATAATCAGGTAGAGGGGAATCAGCGAAGCCTCGAAGAAGACGTAGAACAGGACGCCGTCCAGTGCGCTGAAGATCCCGTTCATCAAACCCGACATGATCAGGAATGCCGCATTGTATTGTGCGACCTTCTCCTGAATCACTTCCCAACCCGCAGCAACCACGATAATGGTGATGAAGCTGTTCAGGACGACGAAAAGCATCGAAATGCCATCAACGCCGAGGTGGTAGTTGATATTGAAGCGCGGAATCCAGTTCGCGAGTTCAACGAACTGCATGCCGCCATTGGCTTTATCAAAGCCGACCCACAACGGAATGGCGACAAGAAAACCGGCAATTGCCACGAGAAGCGCTAATCCTCGCGCCTTCGAATCATTTCCCGACGAGCCGGCGACAAGCACCGCCAAGCCGCCAATGATCGGAATCCAGATGGCAAGTGAGAGCAGATAATTCGACATGTTTTTCCTTGGTACTCTGCGAGCTCTTCGGTCAGGCGCGGTTGATCCACAGGGTCATCAGGACAAACACACCGATGATCATGGTGAATGCATAGTGATAGACATAACCGGTCTGGAACGCCCGGGTTATGGCGGAAATCATTGAAACGAGCTTCGTGGAGCCATTGACGATGACACCGTCGATGAATCCTACGTCGCCACCTCGCCATAGGACTTTGCCGAGGAAGCGGGCACCGCCGGCAAAGACCACTTCATTGAATTTGTCGAAATAATATTTGTTTTCAAACAGCGTGTAGATGGCCGAGAAGCGACGCTGGATCGCGGCAGGAATATCAGGACGCTTCATATAGAAGAACCAGGAAACCACGACACCGGCCAAGGCCAGGAAGAATGGCAAGCTGGTCAGCGCATGAACCCCCATGGCGGCAGCACCGTGGAAATGCTCGGCAAGGTGCTCCATCGCCGGATGGGCGTGATGATCGATGAAGATAACGCCCTTGAAGTAATCGCCAAAAACCATCGGGCCGATCGCAAGATAGCCGATTACCACGGACGGGATTGCCAGAAGCACCAAGGGCAGCGTAACGACCCATGGGGTTTCGTGCGGCTTCTGCCCCGGCGCCAGACCGTGATGATGATCGTGCGAGGTTTCCTCGTCGTCATGATCGCCATGATGGCCATGGTGGTCATCATCTGCCTTGCCGAAGCGCTCCTCGCCATGGAACACCAGGAAATACATACGGAACGAGTAGAAAGCCGTTACGAAGACGCCTGCCAAGACCGAGAAATATGCGAAGCCAGCGCCCGGGATATGTGAAAGTGCCACGGCCTCGATAATCGAGTCCTTGGAATAAAAACCGGACAGAAATGGCGTTCCGATCAATGCGAGTGAGCCGATAAGCGAGGTAATCCAGGTAATCGGCATGTATTTGCGGAGGCCGCCCATGTTGCGGATATCCTGATCATGATGCATCCCGATGATCACAGAGCCCGCCGCCAGGAACAGCAGTGCCTTGAAGAAGGCGTGCGTCATCAGATGGAAGATAGCCACCGAGTAGGCCGATGCCCCCAGCGCAACGGTCATGTAACCAAGTTGCGAAAGGGTCGAGTAGGCGACAACTCGCTTGATGTCGTTCTGGATGATCCCCAGAAAGCCCATGAACAAAGCGGTAATGGCACCGATCACGATGACGAAGGACAAGGCTGTCGTCGACAACTCGAAGAGCGGCGACATGCGTGCGACCATGAAGATGCCAGCGGTAACCATCGTCGCCGCGTGAATCAGTGCGGAAATAGGTGTCGGGCCTTCCATCGAGTCCGGCAACCAAACGTGCAGGGGAACTTGGGCCGATTTGCCCATCGCGCCGATGAACAAGCAGATGCAGGTTACCGTCATCAACGACCAATCGGCGGAGCCGAGAATGTTGATCGTGGTACCGGCAAACTCCGGAGCTTTTCTGAAAGCTTCCGCGTAGTCCAGCGTACCGAAATGGGCGAGCACCAGACCGATGCCGAGGATGAAGCCGAAGTCACCAACGCGGTTGACCAGGAACGCCTTCATGTTGGCAAAGATAGCCGTCGGACGGGTATACCAGAAGCCGATCAGCAGATAGGAAACCAGACCGACCGCTTCCCAACCGAAGAAGAGTTGCATGAAGTTGTTGCTCATAACAAGCATCAACATCGAGAAGGTGAACAACGAAATATAGCTGAAGAAACGGTTGTATCCTGGATCTTCCTGCATGTAGCCGATCGTGTAGATGTGCACCATCAGGGACACGAAAGTGACGACCAGCATCATTGTCGTGGTCAGCGTGTCGATCAGGAAACCGACTTCGAACTTGTAGTCACCGCTGGTCAGCCAAGTATAAACGGACCCGTTGAATACATTGCCTGCCTGTACATCCCGGAAAATCACGACAGAGGCGATAAACGCTATCGCAACGCCGGCAATTGTCACGGTGTGGGCCACCCAGCGGGGGATGACGCGGCAGAACAGACCGGCGACGATGGCGCCGAACAAGGGCGCCAAGGGAACCAGAAGATAGAGCTTTTGCATTTCCATGTTTAACCCTTCAGGCTACCCAGGTCATCCACATGGATGCTCTTCAGGTTGCGGAACAGCACGATCAGGATGGCCAGACCGATTGCCGACTCAGCTGCGGCGACGGTCAGGATAAAGAAGACGAAAATCTGACCAGAGAGATCCTGGAGATAGTGCGAAAACGCCACGAAATTCATGTTGACCGCAAGCAACATCAATTCGATGGCCATCAGCAGGACCAGAAGATTTTTCCGGTTGAGGAATATGCCGACCACACTGATCGCAAAGAGTATTGCGCCCAGAATGAGGAAATGCGAGAGGGTAAGAGTAAGCATTGGCGCCCCGGGGTTCAGTCTTTTTCGACAGGCATCTGCAGTACGCGGACACGATCCTTCGCCTTGACGAAGACCTGTTGATTCGGATTGGTGTATTTCGACTTTTTCGGCCCGCGGTAGGTCAACACGATCGCCGCGATCATGCCGACCAGCAAGACGATGGATGCCAGTTCAAAGGGATACACGAAATCGGTGAACATCAAGGCACCGATACTCTTCGTATTCGAAATTCCGGCTGGAGAGATGGCATCGGCCGCCGGAACCTGAAAGTATTTGCTGCCGAGAACCAGGCCCATTTCGAGAACCATCAGGATACCCAGCATCGCGCCCAGCGGCAGATAATTCCAGAAACCTTGGCGAATCCGGTCGAGGTTGATGTCCAGCATCATCACGACAAACAGGAACAGAACCATGACCGCCCCAACATAGACGAGGATGATCGCGATCGCCAGAAATTCGGCTTGCAATAAAGCCCAGATCCCGCCACAGGTGAAGAACGCCAGGATCAGATGCAATGCGGCATGCACCGGATTGCGTGCTGTAATGACCCGCAGGCTGGCGAATATCAGAATCGCCGACAAGAAGAAGAAGACTACAGTCTGAAAATCCATCGCTAGTACCTGTTATCGGTAAGGAGCATCTTGTTCCCGATCCTCGGCAATCTGCGCCTCGTACCGGTCACCGTTGGCCAGCAACATCTGCTTCGTATAGTAAAGGTCCCCTCGCCGCTCTCCGTGGTACTCATAGACCCGTGTCTCGACGACGGCATCAACGGGGCATGCCTCTTCGCAGAAGCCGCAGAAGATACATTTGGTCAGATCGATGTCGTAGCGCGTGGTACGGCGGGAACCATCGTCACGGGGCTCAGCCTCGATGGTGATCGCCAGCGCCGGACAAATCGCTTCGCAAAGCTTGCAGGCGATACAGCGTTCCTCACCATTCGGATAACGCCGCAGGGCGTGCAAACCACGAAAGCGTGCGCTTTGCGGAGTCTTTTCTTCGGGATACTGCACGGTGATCTTGCGGGCAAAGAAATAGCGCCCGGTCACCGACATGCCTTTCAACAACTCCTTGAGGAGGAGGCTGTTGAAGATTTCCTTCATCGAACCCATGTCTCTCTCCTCACTTCCAAATAGTCAGTGGCGACATCATCCAGACACCGACGACGACGAGCCACACCAAACAGATCGGCAAAAACACTTTCCAACCCAAACGCATCAACTGGTCATAGCGATAACGCGGGAACGTGGCACGGAACCAGAGATAGAGGAAAAGGATGATCGACATCTTGGCGAAGAGCCAGATGATTCCATCGGGCAGGAACCCGACCGGCGACAACCAGCCACCGAGGAACATGATGGAGGTCAGCGCCGCCACCAGAATCATGTTGGCGTATTCGGCCAGGAAGAATAATGCGAACGCCATACCGGAGTATTCGACATGGAAACCGGCCACAATTTCCGACTCGCCTTCAGCCACGTCGAACGGAGCACGATTGAGTTCGGCAGTGCCGGAAATCAGATAGACGATAAACATCGGCAGCAACGGCAACCAGTTCCAGGAAAGGAATCCGAGGCCGTGACTTGCGAAACGTCCCTGATCCTGCGCATTGACGATTTCCACCAGATTCAGGCTATTCGAAACCATCAAGACACAGATTAGCGAGAAACCCATTGCAATTTCGTAGGAAACCATCTGCGCCGCTGAACGCATCGCGCCAAGGAAAGCATACTTGGAATTGGACGCCCACCCGGAGAGCATGACACCATAGACACCCATCGAGGTGATCGCCATGATGTACAGCAGGCTTGCATCGATATTCGCCAGCACCAAGGTGTCGGTAAATGGCACCACCGCCCAGGCTGCCAGTGCCGGTGCGATAGCCAGCATCGGAGCGATGATAAAAATTCCCTTGCTGGAACTGCTGGGGACGATCACTTCCTTGAGCAGCAACTTCAAGCCGTCAGCGATCGGCTGGATCAGGCCAAGGGGGCCAACCCGGTTCGGACCGATACGAACCTGCATGTATCCGATCACCTTGCGCTCAGCCCATGTCAGATAGGCCACGCAGAGCAGCAGGGGTGCCACGATCAGGATGATCTTGAGCAGGGTCCATACTGCCGGCCAGACTCCGCCGAAAATCCCCGCCCCGAAATTCATTAGTGCGTCCATTTATGCACGCTCCACAGAAATCAGGCCAAACATGTCGCCCAGGTTTGCGGTGCTGAGGTGAGCTGCTGCGACGCGAACACATCCACTCGGAACAGAATTGTCCAGCTTGGCCGCCAAGGTTGCTTCCCCCTGCCCCTGTTTGATCTTGACCAACGCGCCCGGAGCAATCCCGAGTTGCCCCAGAGTTGCCTCGTTCATCCGCGCCATCGGTGCAATCGAGTCCGCAGTTTGCTGCAACGCGGGCGCCCGACGAGCCATCGGATCAGCAAAATTGATCGGCACATCGGCAATGCGTTGCAAACCGGTGAGCGGTGCCGCTTGAAGGTTGATGGCTACCCCAGTCAACCCATTGTCGAGTCCGGAAACGAACTCCGTGCCCGTGCCGATGATCTCATCGCGCACTGCTTCGCTGGACTGGTAAGCGAATCCATCGAGATTCAGCACATTACCCAGAACACGCAAAACCTTCCAGGCCGGCCGGCTGTCACCGCGTGCCTTTACGACACCATTGAAACCCTGTACCCGCCCCTCGATGTTGACGAAAGTACCGGAGGTTTCGGTGAAGGGCGCTACAGGCAACATTACATCGGCGTATTCGAGCGCCGGAGCGTACTTGAATGCGGACATCATGACAACCAGGCTGGCCTGCTTCAGCGCGCCAACCGCCAATTGCGGATTTGCACAATCAAACTCCGGTTCCACTCCCAGCAAAACGTAAGCCTTGCGCGGTTCCTCGAACATCTGGCGTGCATTCGCACCAGACGGCAGTGCCCAGCCCACGTGACCGCCAACTGTATTGGCGCCCTCACCCAGGAATCCGACGGTTGCATTCGTCAGTTTACCGAGTTCAAGTGCCAGCGCATGCAGTTGTGTTGCCTGTGCCGACTGCATCGCCACATTACCGAGAAACACGGCGCGTTTTTCGCCATCGAGCAGGCTCTGGGCAATCTGTTTGCTTACGCCGGAAGCGACAATGCCCTCCAGGCCAGCAGGAACCGCAGCCCCCTTGATTTCCGCTGCGGATTTGACCACGGCAGCCAAGGCTTTTGCCAGATCCGCCGGTGCGACGACCTCGCTTGCATGGAGGTTGATCAGTTGATCATCACCAGCAACGGATATGAGACTTACCTTGGTATAGGCTTTGGCGGCCTGACGCAAACGCTGCGCGATGAGGGGATGATCCTTGCGCAAGAAAGAACCGACAACCAATGCCGAGTCGAGATCCTTGATCTCGGCAAGCCGCATGCCAAGCCAAGGTGCGCCGACACGTTTGAAATCGGTTCCAAAATCCATCTGCCGGGGACGAAAATCGACGTTGCCACTCCCCAAGCCCTTGAATACTTTGCCCAGAAGATGCAGCTCCTCAAGTGTCGAACTCGGAGCAGCAAGCGCGGCCAAGGCGTCACCGCCATGCTCGCGTGCGATATCCTTCAAGCCGTGAGCAACATAGTCAAGCGCCACATTCCAGTCCACCTCGCGCCATTCACCACCTTGCTTGACCATCGGCTTGGTAAGGCGCTCTTCTGAATTCAACGCTTGATAGGAGAAACGCTCCTTGTCGGAGATCCAGCATTCATTCACCGCTTCGTTCTCGCGCGGCAGAACACGCATCACGTCGTTAAGCTTGACTTGAACTACCAGATTAGCCCCGACGGAGTCATGCGGACTCACCGACTTGCGACGTTGCAATTCCCAGGAACGCGCCGTGTAACGGAAAGGCTTGGAAGTCAGCGCGCCAACCGGACAGAGGTCGATCATGTTTCCGGACAATTCGGAGTCAACCGTACGCCCCAGGAAGGTCGTAATCTCGGAATGCATGTTGCGGTTAGCCATGCCGAGTTCCATGATGCCGCCGATTTCCTGACCGAAGCGAACGCAACGAGTACAGTGAATGCAACGGCTCATTTCCTCCATCGAGATGAGTGGGCCAACGTTCTTGTGGAAGACAACATGCTTTTCTTCCGTGTAGCGGCTCTTCATCGGGCCATAACCAACGGACATGTCCTGCAACTGGCATTCGCCACCCTGATCGCAAATTGGGCAATCCAGAGGATGGTTGATGAGCAGGAATTCCATTACCCCCTTCTGCGCCTTGACGGCAAGGTCGGAGTGGGTAAAGACCTTCATGCCGTTGGTCACCGGCGTTGCACAGGCAGGCAACGGCTTCGGCGCCTTTTCCACCTGCACCAGACACATGCGGCAGTTGGCGGCAATCGAAAGTTTCTTGTGGTAGCAAAAATGCGGGATATATACGCCAACCTGCTGCGCGGCATCCATCACCGTGCTGCCGTCGGGTACTTGCGCTTTCTTGCCGTCGATCTCGATTTCTAGCATGTCGCTACCTTGGAGCCAGTTCTTTTGTCTCTATCGCTTGGAAGGTTTCTTCAGGCCGAAGCCTTGTGGAAACCACTGCCCGCCCATTGCACATCCTTGGGAACCAGACAGGTCTTATGTTCAATGTGGTACTCGAATTCGCTGCCGAAATGCTTGAGGAAACTCTGTACCGGCAGCGCTGCTGCGTCGCCGAGGGCGCAGATGGTACGTCCCATGATGTTGCCTAGCACGCTGTTCAACAGATCCAGATCTTCGGGCTTGCCCAAGCCATTCTCTATACGATGGACCACCTTGTACATCCAGGCGGTACCCTCCCGACACGGCGTACACTGGCCACAGGACTCTTCGTAATAGAAGAATGACAGACGCTCAAGTGCCTTGACCATGCAAACGGTTTCATCCATCACGATGACCGCGCCGGAGCCGAGCATCGAACCAGCCTTGCTGATGCCATCGTAATCCATCGTGGTATCCATCATCACCGCGCCAGGAATAACCGGCGCGGAGGAACCACCAGGAATTACCGCCTTGATTTTGCGTCCGCCACGCATCCCGCCACACATCTCAAGCAACGTGGAAAATGGTGTGCCAAGGGGAATCTCATAATTACCCGGGCGGTTGACGTGGCCCGAAACGGAAAACAGCTTGGTGCCGCCGTTGTTGGGCTTGCCGAGATTGAGGAACTCCTCACCGCCCATCTTCAGGATGAAGGGAATGGAGGCGAATGTCTCGGTATTGTTGATTGTCGTCGGCTTGCCATAAAGACCGAAAGATGCCGGGAACGGCGGCTTGAAACGCGGCTGCCCTTTCTTGCCTTCAATGGACTCCAGCAACGCCGTCTCTTCGCCACAAATGTAGGCACCGTAGCCATGGTGGGCGAACAGTTCGAAATTGAATCCCGATCCAAGGATATTCTGACCTATGAACCCAGCAGCCCGAGCCTCATCGAGCGCTTCCTCAAAGCGTTTGTAGATTTCCCAGATTTCACCGTGAACATAGTTGTAACCACGGTTGGCTCCCATCGCGTAGGCAGCGATAGCCATACCTTCGATGACAGAATGCGGGTTATAGCGCATGATGTCGCGGTCTTTGAAGGTTCCGGGTTCGCCCTCGTCCGTATTACAGACCACATACTTGTCGCCCGGGAAAGAACGCGGCATGAACGACCACTTCAGCCCGGTCGGAAATCCCGCACCACCCCGCCCGCGGAGAACGGATTTTTTGACTTCGCTAATAACCTCTTCCTGGGACATCTTGCTTTCCAAGATGCGTCGCAGTTGGGCATAACCACCGCGCGCCACGTAATCCTTAAGGTGCCAGGAATTATCCCCGTCCAACCCTTCCATCAGAACGCCGTTGATCGATCCAAGCATTGCCATTATTTGCACTCCTCGAGCAGCTTGTCGATTTGCTCCGGATGCATATGGCTGCACATGCTGCGGTTATTGACGATCATTACCGGCGCATCGCCACAGGCGC
>JAEUOH010000181.1 GCA_016790845.1 Dechloromonas sp. | reverse complement strand
AGCCAGCGCATCAGTCCCGAGGGGTAATGGGCATGGTCGTGGGAATCGTGCGGGGCAGTGGTTGCGTGACTCATTGCGGGCCTCCTAGCGCAAAGCCTTGATCTGGGCGGGCTGAATGAGGTCGCCCTTGGAGTTTCCGAGCGCATTGCGCTCGTATGTGATGACGGCCGCCAGCTCGACGTCGTTCAGCGTGCCAGCAAAGGCCTGCATGGCAGTGCCCTCTTTGCCGTGTAGCACGCGATCAACGTGGCTGTCCTTGAGTAGTTTTCCTTCGGGCGAGAGCAGAGGGCCATTGACCATCTTGCTGCCGGCCAGTGCCGGGAATGCGGGAGGCATGCCTTTGCCATCGGGCTGATGGCAGACTGCGCACTGCGCTTCGTACACTTCCTTGCCCTTGGCGAGCAGTTCGTCCTTGCTCCAGGCGCGATCGGCACCGGCTGCCGCTGCGGCCTGTTCGCCCTTCTTCTTCTCGACCCAAGCAGCGTACTCGGGTTCGGGAACTGCGCGGACGACGACGGGCATGAAGCCGTGGTCCTTGCCGCACAGTTCGGCGCACTGTCCGCGATAGACCCCGGGCTCCTCGATCTTCACCCAGGTTTCACGCAGGAAACCGGGAACGGCGTCGCGCTTCACGCCAAACTGCGGAACCCACCAGGTATGAATGACATCGGTCGCGGTGAGCAGGATGCGCACCTTCTTGCCAACGGGCAGGACGACCTCGTTGTCGACTTCAAGCAGGTAATGCTCCCCCTTGGCGTCCTTGTTGGCGATCTGCTCGCGCGGTGTCGACATGTTACTGATGAACTTGATACCGGATTCCGGGTACTCGTACTGCCATTTCCACTGCAGTCCGGTCACCTTGAGCACCATGTCGGCCTTGGTCTTGGTGTCTTCCATATCGATGACCGCGTGGTAGGCGGGGATGCCCATCAGCACGAAATCGATGAAGAGCAGGATGCCGAAGGGAACGAGGGCCCAGATCCATTGCACCGTGCCCGTTGGCCCGGAGAATTTCGCCGCTTGATGGCCGACGCTCTTCCGGTGCTTGATCATCGAATAGATCATGATCGCGAACACCACCGCAAACAGCACGCCGATGATGATCATGAACTCATTGTGGATCTTCAGCGTGTCGCGCGCGATCGGGGTGACCGGCGTAGGAAAATTCCAGGTGTAATCGGCCATTGCCGTGGCGGGCAGCATGGAAACTGCCATCAGCAACGCAGCAATTCCGGGCAGGCCCCGGCGTTTCCCCTGCCGGATCGTGTCGTCCGTCGTCTTCAAGTTCCCTCCTCCGTTGGTGTGCTCGCTGTAGTTCTTATCTTGGTCCCTGATGTTTTCTGATTTCTTCTGCCAGCTCCTGTTTCTGACGATCCGTCAGAAGCATCCCGATCTCGAGCGATCGTCCGTGAGAGCTGAGAAACAGGCACTTTCGACGCAGATCAGGGGGCTGTTCGAGGCGTACCCGTGCCCAGTTTTTCCAGAAGCGGAATTCTTCCCGGCGACCGGCCAATCGGCGGGTAACGACGATCTCGTATTCGCCGATGTCGATGCGTTCCTCGTCGTCGGCGTGTCGCTGGAGGTGACGAAGGGCGAGCCACAGGGCTGCAACTTCAAGTCCGGCGAAAGGAATGACCGGCCACGCACCAAAGGCGGCGAAGGCCAGTGCAATGCAGAACGTGATCGCGGCGGCGGACAGGACGAGCGTTCTGGCAAGACGCGGCGAGATGGCTTGATTGGGTCGTGCAACCCAAGCGTCACCAGCCGTTCTGCGGTCAATCGTCAACGCCATGCATCCCCCCGAGTCTGCCCCGGGGCGATCGCGTCCGGGTGAAATTTGATGTAGATCAAATCTCTGTGCAGTGTAATCGTGCCGGCGTGGCGGTGCAATACTTTGGCGGCTTACAAGATATTGATCGTAAAAGAAAAAACACGATGCCTCATGTTGCGATGCGACAATATGCCGCAGTTGTTTCTCGCAAGAGGTACGGGGGGTGAGGGGCTGGGTGGTAGCGCTGGTTGCTGCGCTGCGCAATTCGTCCCGCTGCTCGGGTGAATGGCAGCAGCTCAAAAAAAACGCGGCCCACGCGGCCGCGTTTTTCGGAATGCTCCAAGCTCAATTACTGAGTACGCCTTTCATTTTCTGCAGGGCTTTCGCCTCGATCTGCCGAATGCGTTCAGCGGACACCCCGAACTCGGCTGCAAGCTCGTGCAACGTCGCTGCTTCGCCTTCGGCCAGCCAACGCGCCTCCACGATACGGCGGCTGCGTTCGTCCAGGCTCTCCAACGCCGCGCGCAGGCCATCGCTTTGCAGGCGATCATACTCGCGGGCTTCTATGACGCGGGTCGGCTCATTGTGCGAATCCGCCAGCCAGGCGATCGGCGCAAATTTCTCGTCGTCGTCGTCATTGGCTTCGAGCGCCATGTCGTGCCCGGAGAGACGGGTTTCCATCTCGGTGACTTCTTCCGGCTTGACGCCCAGCTGTTGTGCCACCGTCTGCGTCTGGCCAGGCGTCAGCGCCTCGCTGCCGGGCTTCAGACTGCGCAGGTTGAAGAAAAGCTTGCGCTGGGCCTTTGTGGTCGCGACCTTCACGAGACGCCAGTTGCGGATCACGTATTCATGAATCTCGGCCTTGATCCAGTGGATGGCGAAGGATACGAGGCGCACGCCACGGTCCGGGTCGTAGCGTTTCACAGCCTTCATCAGGCCGATATTGCCTTCCTGGATCAGGTCGGCGTGCGGCAGGCCGTAGCCAAGATAGCCGCGCGCGATCGAAATCACCAGACGGAGGTGCGAAAGCACCAACTGGCGCGCCGCATCGACGTCGCCCTCGTCGTGGAAACGCTTGGCCAGCCGCTGCTCCTCGGCCTCGGAAAGCATCGGATAACGATTCGCCGCCTGAATATAGGCATCGATGCTACCAACGGTCGAGGGGATGGGAAGCGTCAAGGCATTGGACATAGCGTATGTGTTCTCCTTAAAAGCCAAATATATTTTAGCACTCGCGAACTAAGAGTGCTAATCGGGAGAAATGGTTTCCCTGAATTGACTTTTTTTCATGGCGATCTGCATCACGCGGATGCTCAAGCCGCGTAGCGCCTGAGGGTGCCAGCATGTGCGCGGGCAGTTGACTGCTTGTGTTTCCGGCGCGTTGGCCGTCAGATCATCTGATCGGTTTTTTTCAGGCGTTCGGCCAGCACCCGGAGCACCTGGGTGGCAAAGAATGGTGTCTGCTGAACCAGAAACTGGAAGCGTTTTTCGTCGACGGCAACGAACTCGCAGTCAGTCCTGGCGATCACCGTGGCGGAGCGAGGGCCAGGCAGCACCATGCCGACTTCGCCGACAATGCTGCCGTGCTCAAGCATCTCGACCACCTTGTTCCTGACGATCACCTCGGCGTTTCCCTTAATCAGGACGAACATCAGGTGCCCATCTTCGCCTTCGGTAAAAAGGGGCTGTCCGGCTGCGACAGTCTTGATGTCGGGGTCGTGGGAGAAAAGATCGAAAAAAATCATCGCGAAGTTCTCTGGAAAGGAGCGCGAACTATAAATCAGATTGTAATTCGTGTCGGCAGCAGAAAAGCGAAAGCCCCGCACCAGGGAGTAATGCGGGGCTTTCGCGACGGCCGGGGGTCTTTCGCAGGAGAGGGGGAGACCGTCAGGCTGACGGGGGAATCAGCGCACGGATTCAAGATAACCGGACGTGCATGCCGGTTCAAGTAACGGTTTGCAACGGCGCGTACCGGTTTGTAGTTCTGGTCGCTCAAGGCTAGCCAAGCATCCGGTCGCGCCTGGCCAGCGCAGGAAACAGGCGTGTCCAGGTGGCGGCGACCAACAGGGTGCCGACGCCGCCCATGACCACCGAGCCGACCGGGCCGAAGAGGGCGGCGGTGGCGCCGGATTCGAATTCGCCGAGCTGGTTGGAGGCGCCGATGAAGATCGAATTGACGGCGGAGACACGGCCGCGGATTTCGTTCGGTGTTTCCAGCTGGACCAGAGTCATGCGCATGACGACGCTGATCTGGTCGAAGGCGCCGGTGACGGCGAGGGCGAGCAGCGACAGGCCGAAATGTTCCGAGAGCCCGAAGATTACGGTCGCCAGCCCGAAGATGGCGACCGAGCCCATCAGCCAGGCGCCGACCTTGCGCTGAATTGGCCAGCGCAGCAGGATCAGCGACATCAGCAGCGCGCCGGCGGCCGGGGCGGCGCGCAGCAGGCCGAGGCCCTGAGGCCCGGTGTGCAGAATGTCGTGGGCGTAGATCGGCAGCAGCGCGGTGGCGCCGCCGAGTAGTACGGCAAAGAGGTCGAGCGAGGTGGCGCCGAGCAGCAGCTTGTTGGTCCACACGTAACGGACACCGGCCAGCACGCTGCTCAAGGTGGTTTTTTCCCTGGCCGGCTGATGCGGGTCGTGGACACGCAGCATCAGCACGAAGGCGACCGTCAGCAGGGCGGTACAGGTACTGTAGACCCAGCTGGCGCCGAGCACGTAGAGCATGCCGCCGAGCGCCGGGCCGCAGATGATGGCGGCCTGCATGCCGCTGGCGCTGAGAGTGACGGCGCGTTCGAGCAAATGCGTGGGCACCAGGATCGGCACTAGCGCCTGCTGGGTCGGCATCTGGAAGGCGCGGCAGGCGCCGAGGGCAATTGAGAGGCCGAGGATCAATTCGCGCGAGACGAACTGGCCTTGTGTCGCCAGCACCAGCAGTAGGGAGACGGCAGCTTGCACCAGCAGGCACGCTGCGAAAATCCGCCCGCGCCGCCAGCGGTCGACGAGGTGGCCGGCGGGCAGGGTCAGCAGCAGCGCTGGCACGAACTGAAACAGGCCGACCAGACCAAGATCCCAGGCGCTGCCGGTGATGTCGTACATCTGCCAGGCGACGGCGACCATGAGCATCTGCTGCGCCAGCATGCCGGCCAGCCGAGCCAGCCAGAACAGGATGAACGAGCGGTGGTGGAAGAGTTCGGACAGTTTCGGCTTGGTCATGGGCGAAGCTTAGCAAAGCTGGTGGCCGAAGACGCTGACGTAGCCGAACGGCACCTGTTGCGGTCGACCGGCAAAAAAGGCCAAAAATCAAATGGGGCGCCAAGCACCGGGGAGCGCGCCGTCGATCCCCGGATTTCCGGTGCCGTGTGCTTCAGTGCTGCGGGCAGGCGGGCGGTATCTTGGCGTCGGCAATGGCATCGCGCTTCTCGACGCCCTTCAGGATCAGCAGCAGCGCCGCGCCGACCACCATCACCGCAGCGGCGAGGTAGAGCCCGGCCTCGTAGCTGCCGAAGCGGGTCGCCAGCCAGCCGGTGATCGCCGGCGCCAGTATCTGGGCGGCGCCGTAGGATAGTGTCATCTTGCCCATCATCTTGGCCGGGCGCGTCGGGTAGTAGCGGCCGGCCATCGTCAGCACCAGGCTGACCATGCCGATGAAGGTGCCGCCGAAGAGCAGCGCGCCGAAGATCGCCGCCACCAGGCCACCAACCACGACAGGCAGCAGGATGCCGATGATCTGCAGCACGGCGGCGGCGACCAGTGCGTTGAGGTCACCGATGCGGCGGGCGATGAAATCCCAGTTGATGCAGGCCGGCGCGGCGCCGATGCCAATCGCCAGGAAGACCAGGTTGCCTTGGCCGGCCAAGCCCGGCAAGTGCTCGATGATGGCGACGATGAAGGTGGCGCTGACCACGTAGCCGACGCCGGCGCAAAAATAGGCGGCCATGAACAGGCGCATGAAGAGCGGGCTCGGCGGACGGTCTTCCAGCTTCTGGCCGGACTTGGTGACGCCGCTGGTGTCGGGCGCCGGCAGCCAGCGCAGCGCCGGGATCAGCAGCAGGCAGCCGATGGCGGAGAAGGCGAACCATTGCTGCCGCCAGTCCAGCCAGTGGCTCATGACGGCGACGGCGGCGGCGCAACCGGCAATGCCCAAGCCGATGCCGGCGAAGTGGATGCCCAGTTCGCTGCGGTGATGGTGGCGGATCAGCCAGTTGAGAATCAGCCCGGTGCCCAGCAGCATGCCGGCAGCGCTGGAAAGCCCGGCGACGAAGCGCGACAGCGCCCAGATCGTGATGTCGGTGGTCAGGCCCATGACGACGGTGCTCAGCACGGCGACTACCATGCCGATGCGGTAGAGGCGGTCCTTGAGCACCAGATCGCTGATCAGCGAGGCGATCAGCGCGCCGCTCAGGTAGCCGGCGTAGTTGATCGCCGCCAGCCAGCCGGCTTCGGCGACGCCCAGCCCGGCCTGCTGTTGCATCAGTGGCAACAGCGGCGTATAGGAAAAGCGGGCGACGCCGAGTACCAGAATCAGGCTGAAAATGCCGGCGCCGAGTACCTTGATGCGCTCGCGTTGCTCGTTGTTCACGTCCGCTCCACGGTGTTTTTCGGCCACAGGATCATCTGCGTGCAGCGGAACAGCGCGAGCTTGCGGCCGCTGGCCTCGTCGCTGACCACGGCATCCCAGACCTGGGTCGTGCGTCCCAGGTGCTGCGCGGTGGCGACGCAGTTGCAACTGCCTTCGCGGATGGTGCCCAAGTGGTTGCTTTTCAGCTCGATGGTGGTGAAGGACTGCGCACCCTCCGGCAGATGGGCGATGGTCGCGTAGCCGCAGGTGGTGTCGGCCAGCGCCACGATACTGGCGGCGTGCAGGAAGTCGTTGGGGGCGATGTGCATTTTCCTGACCGGCATCTGGCTGCCCAGCGAATTGGGCGCCAGTGCCGTGATCTCGATGCCGAGATAGCCGGGCAGGTATTCTTCGCCCAGCGCGTTGAGCGTGGCGAGGGTGATTTCCGGGCGCAATTTGCTCATGGCGTCTCGTCCTGGTTGAAAGTTGGGTTGCCGGTCAGGCCGGCGCCAGGGACCTGACGACCGGCGCTTCGCGGATCGGCAGGTTGAGCAGCGCGGCCAGCGTGGCAAGCGCCATGTCGGCGTACCACATCCAGCCGAAGTCGCCGAAGCGGGTGATTGCCAGGCCGCCGAGGTAGGCGCCAAGGAAGCCGCCGATCTGGTGCGTCAGCAGCGTCAGCCCGAACAACGTGGCGAGGTAGCGGATGCCGAACAGCTTGCCGACGATGGCCGCCGTCGGTGGCACCGTCGCCAGCCAGGTAAAGCCGAGGCCGGCGGCGAACAGGTAGAAATTCAGTTCGGTGCGCGGCAGCGCCAGGTAGAGGGCGATCAGCACCGCTCGCGAGCCATACATCGCGGCCAGCACGTATTTGCTGCGATAGCGCGAAATGCACGAACCGGCGTAGAGGCTGCCGAAGATGTTGGCCAGGCCGATGATGGCCAGCGACCAGCTGGCGACCGACGGCGGCAGCCCGCACAGATTCACTTCGCCGGGCAGGTGGGTGACCAGAAAGGCAATGTGGAAGCCGCAGGTGAAAAAGCCGGCGTGCAGCAGCAGATAGCTGCGATCCTTCATCGCAGTGCCGATAGCCGCGCGCAGACCGCCGGTTTCATGCGCATGCTGGGTCTGGGCGCCGGCCGGGGGCGTCAGTTTGCCGATCAGCGGCAACGCGGCCAACGTCATCAACGCCATCGACCACATGGCGCCCATCCAGCCGACGGTCTGGATCAGCTTTTGCAGGATGGGGGCGAACACGAACTGGCCGAACGAGCCGCCGGCGTTGATGACGCCGGAGGCCGAGCCGCGCGCTTCAATCGGCAGGCGCTGGGCGGCGGCGCCGATCAGTACCGAAAAGCTGCCGGCCCCGGAGCCCATCGCCGAGAGCAGGCCGAGCGAAACGATCAGCCCGAAGCCGCTGCCCATGAAGGGCGTGATGGCGCTGCCCAGGGCCAGCACCAGCAGGCCGCCAAAGAGCACCGTGCGTGGCCCGTAGCGGTCGGCGATGGCGCCGGCGACCGGCTGGATGGCTCCCCAGGTGAATTGCCCGATGGCCAGCGCCAGGCTGATGGTGGCGATGCCGAGTCCGGTCGACGCGCCGATCGGGGCGACGAACAGCCCGAGCGACTGGCGCGCGCCCATTGTCACCATCAGGATGCCGGCCGCGGCCAGGGTGACGAGCAGGATGTCGGGGCGATTCAGAGAGCGCAGCATGGCGGGGTTTCGGGTTGGTGTGAACGCGTCGAGGTTGGTGGACTATAGTTGCCAAAATCGTTTCCAAATAGCCCATAATTATTGCCGTAACGTCAACGGAGAATTGACAATATGGCCTGGCTTGGCAGTTGGGATAGTTTCGTCAAGGTTGTCGAGGCGGGCAGCATGGCCGCTGCGGCGCGCCGTCTGGATTGTACCCGGGCGCAGATCAGCAAGCAGATCGGCGAACTGGAGCGCGAGTTCGGCGTGCGTCTGTTCGAGCGCTCGACGCGCCGGCTGAGCCTGACGCCATCTGGCGAGATTTTTCTCCAGCATGCGCAGCGGGCCCTGGGGGCCATCCAGAGTACCGAGGTCGCATTACGCAATCAGGGCGATGCGCCGCGCGGCGTGCTGCGCATCAGCGCCTCGATCACCTTCGGGCGCATGTACGTGGCGCCGCTGCTGCCGCAAATTGTCGCCAAGTACCCCGAACTGAGCTGCGAACTGGTGCTGACCGACGCGCTGGTCGATCTGGTCGAGGACAATATCGATCTTGCCCTGCGCCTGACCAAGGCGCCGCCCGAAGACGCAGTGGCGCGCAAACTGGTGCACATGAAGCGGGTGATCTGCGCCACGCCGGCCTATTTCGCCGCGCACGGCGAACCCGCGACGCCGCACGACCTCGTTCACCATCAATGTTTCACCATGCTGCCGGGCGATGGCGGCCAGGTCTGGCAACTTGTAGATGGCCAGGGCGAGGAAATCCGCATCCCGGTCGCCAGCAAGTTCGCTTTCAACAACATCGACTGCATACTCAACGCCGTTCTCGGCGGCCATGGTCTGGGCATGCTGCCCACTTATCTGTGCGGCCCCGATCTCGCGCGCGGCAGCCTGGTCAGCGTGCTCGAAGATTACGAGCCGCTGAGCAGCGTCGGCCGCTACCTGTACGCCTGCTACACGCCGAACCGGGTTCGCGTGCCGAAGGTGAGTGCCTTTCTCGCCGAACTGGAAGCGCTGTTCGACCCGCTGCCGCCGTGGGGGAAATAGTCAGGGCGATGAATGAAAACGGGCGCATCGCTGCGCCCGTCGTGTCGAACTCGGCCCGAGTCGGGCCGGGTTTTTGCGTTTAGCCCAACTCGACCGGGATGAAGATGCGCGAATTGCCGCGTTCGACGAGAACCGCAATGCGCTTGCCGGCCTTGTTCACCAGATCGCGCAGTTGCTCGGTGCCGGTGATGCGCTCGCCATTTACTGCGACCACCACGTCGCCCGGCTTGATGCCGGCCTTGGCGGCGGCACCGGCCACATCCTGAACGACCACGCCGCCATCGCTGCCGCGCTGCTCGCCGGGGTTCAGCGGGCGCACGACGACGCCGAGCCGGCCTTTGGCGGCCTGCGGCGCATCGGCGCTGGCCACCTTTTCCTCCTGGAACTGGCCGACCGGCACGTCGATCTGCCGTGCGGCGCCGCTACGCCAGACCTGCAGCTTCGCCGTCTCGCCCGGCGTCATCGCCGAGACGATGGCCGGCAGTTCGCCCGAACCGGCGATTTCCTTGCCGTTGATGGCCAGGATCACGTCGCCCGGCTCCAGACCGGCCTTGGCCGCCGGGCTGTCCTTTTCGATCTGGCCGACCAGTGCGCCGCCTGGCTTCTTGAGCCCGAAGCTGTCGGCCAGCGATTGGTTGACTTCTTGGATCGAAATGCCGAGCCGGCCGCGCTGTACCTTGCCGGTCGTCACCAACTGCTGCTCGACGCGCATCGCCAGATCGATCGGAATGGCGAAGGAAATCCCCTGGTAGCCGCCGCTGCGCGAGTAGATCTGCGAATTGATGCCGATCACCTCGCCGGCCATGTTGAACAGCGGGCCGCCCGAGTTGCCGGGGTTCACCGCGACGTCGGTCTGGATGAAGGGAACGTAGCTGCCGTCCGGCAGGTTGCGCGAATGCGCGGAAATGATCCCGGCGCTGGCGCTGTTGTCGAAGCCGAACGGCGAGCCGATGGCCAGCACCCACTCACCGACGCGCGTTTCGGCCGGTTTGCCGATCTTCACCGTCGGCAGGTCCTTGGCGTCTATCTTGAGCACGGCCACGTCACTGGTCTTGTCGGCGCCCAGCACCTTGGCCTTGAACTCGCGCTTGTCGGTCAGCTTGACGGTGACTTCGTCGGCGCCGTCAACGACGTGCGCGTTGGTCAGGACGGTGCCGTCGGCGCTGACGATGAAGCCCGAGCCCATGCCGCGCACGGGCGCTTCGCCGCGCGGTGCGCCGCCGCCACGGTAACGGCGGAAGAATTCGTTGAGCGGATTGTCGTCGTCGAGTTCCATCTCGGCACCCGCCTTGCGCGTGCCGGAAACGCTGATGTTCACCACCGCCGGCCCGTTGCGGGCAACGATGCCGCTCATGTCCGGCAATTGCATGCCGCTCGATTGGGCAAGCGCAGCAATCGGCTGCACCGCCGCCACTGGCGCCGCAGGGTCGGCCGCCGCGTTGGCATGGCCCAGCGAATAGGCGCCGCCGACCGCCGTTGCCACGGCCACCGCCGCCACGCTCAGTTTCAGTTTGTTGCTACCCATGGCATTCCTCCTGTCTGGATGGCCGGGCCAGAGAGCCCGGTCGTTGCGTCGAGAATGCCAGAGGGAAACTTAAGAGCGACTTAAGGCCACGCGGGGTTCGCGTTTCATTTTTGCCCTTTTTTGGCGGTCGACCGCAACAGGCGGTTTTGCGCGGCGCGGCGGCGCCTCAACCGCGTTTTGCGAACACCACCCGTGCCCGCAGCCCGCCGCCGGGGGCGTCGTCGAGCGTCACTTGTGCGTCGTGCTGGCGGGCGATGGCCTGGACGATGGCCAGCCCGAGGCCGCTGCCGCTCGCCGACTGGCCGGCGCGGCGGTAGAAGCGGTCGAAGACGCGTTCGCGCTCGGCCTCGGGGATGCCGGGGCCGTTGTCGGTCACTTCCAGCCACGCATTTGTGCCGTCGCTGCCGCAGCGGACGTCGACGCGACCGCCGGGCGGGGTGTAGCGCACGGCGTTGGCGACGAGGTTGTCGAGCAGGGTGCGCAAGGCGTCGGCGTGGCCGGTGACGGCGAGGTCGGCCGGGCCGTCGGCGAGGCCGAGGTCGATGCGGCGGGCGTCGGCCAGCGCGGCGTGGTCGATGACGCTCTGCCGACAAAGCCGGACGAGATCGACGGCATCGGGTGTCGGTAAGGCGGCGCCGGGTTCGGCGCGGGCGAGTGTCAGCAATTGGGCGACGAGATGGGTGGCGCGTTCGAGGCCGGCGCGCAGGTCGTCGATCGCTGCCTGGCGGCTGTCGGTATCGTTGGCGCGTTCGATGAGTTGGGCCTGCAGTTGCAGGGCGGTGAGTGGGGTGCGCAGTTCGTGGGCGGCGTCGGCGATGAAGTCGCGCTGGGTTTTGAGCGCGGTATGCAGGCGGGTGAGCAGGTCGTTGAGGGCGCGCACCAGCGGCAGGGCTTCGTCCGGCACGCCGCGTTCGGCGATGGGGTCGAGGGCGTCCGGCGTGCGCCGGGCGACCGAGTCGGCAAGGCCGGTGAGCGGGCGCAACTCGCGCCCGACGACGAACCAGATGAGCAGCGCGGCGAGCGGCAGCAGCACGACGAACGGAGTCAGGGTGCGCAGCGCGGAGGCGGCGGCGATGCGTGCCCGCACGCTCATCGGTTGGGCGACGGCGATGGTCTGGCCGCGATGCTGCACGGCGTAGATGCGCCAGGCGCCGCTGGCCGTGCGTTCGGTCGAAAAGCCGAGGCGGGCCACGTCGGGCAGTTCGCCGTGCGGGCGCGAGTAGTAGATGCTGAGGCCGTTGCGATCCCAGATGCGGAGGACGAATTCAAGGCGCTCGTCGCCGGCCAGCGCGCCGGTGCGGCCGTTGAAATCCTGGTCGCGCACCGCCAGCGCGATTTGTTCGAGGTGGTAATCGAAAATGCTGTTGGCCTCTTCGCGCGCCGCGCCGTAGGTGGCCCAGGCGCCGATCAGCAACACCAGGCTCATGGCGCCGATCAGGGTGAGGAGGAGTTTCTTGCGGATGGAGGTCATCGGTCGCGGGTCATGGCTCGCGCGGCACCATGTAGCCAACGCCGCGTACGTTGCGGATCCGGTCGCTGCCCAGCTTGCGGCGCAGGGCGTGGATGTGGACCTCGACGGCGTTGCTGCCGATTTCTTCCTGCCAGCCATAGAGGCGCTCCTCGAGCTGGCTGCGCGAGAGCGGCACGCCGGGGGCTTCCATGAGCGCGTGCAGGATGCCGAATTCGCGTGCCGACAGGCTGATTTCGTTGCCGTCTAGACGGACTTCGCGGCTGGCCGGGTCGAGCGTCAGCGGGCCGTTTTCGATGATCGGCGCGGCCCGTCCGACGCGGCGGCGCAGCAGGGCGCGCAGGCGGGCGCTGACTTCGTTGAGGTCGAAGGGCTTGACCAGATAGTCGTCGGCGCCGGTATCGAGACCCAATACCCGGTCGGCAACCGTATCGCGGGCGGTGATGATCAGCACCGGCACCGGGTTCTGCCGAGCGCGCCAATGGGCCAGCAGTTCCAGCCCGCTGCGGCCGGGCAGCCCAAGATCGAGCAGGATGGCATCGTAGGCGGTGGCGGCGATGGCCAGTTCGGCGGCAGCGCCATCGCGCACCCAGTCGACGGTGTAGCCGTCCTGGCGCAATCCGTTGCGCAGGCTGATGCCGATCATGGCATCGTCTTCGACCACGAGCAGGCGCATCGCGGCTTACCTGACAGCAGAGGTTGGTTGGGGGATGGGCAAGGCAGGCGGGCAGTTCATCGGATTGTCTTGAGCCACGGGTAAACGGTCATTCTAGCGCCGGACGTGCCGCACTTGTCATTGCCCCCTTTGTGCCTGCTAGACTGCGCAGTCAAAATCTGCCGACCAACAAGGAGTATGCCGAAATGATCGACGCCCGCCATTACGCTGAACACGAGACCCTGCGCAACGGCATGCAGGTGCAGGTGCGCGCCCTGCACCCGGACGATGGCGAGCGCATTGCCGAAGCATTTTCCAAGCTCGATCACGAATCCATCTATACGCGTTTCTTCGGCCCCAAGACCGAATTGACAGAAAAGGACTACCAGACGATTCGCGAGATGGATTTCGACACCCGCGTCGCGCTGGTCGTCACCATCATGGAAAACGGCCGCGAAATCGTCATCGCCTCCGGCAGCTACAGCCGCTTCGCGCCGGACGCTGCCGAACTCGCCTTTCTTGTCGAAGAGGACTATCACGGTCTCGGCATTGCCGGCCGCGTGCTCCGGCATCTCGGGCGGATCGCCGTCGAGCGCGGCTTGCGGCGCTTCGAGGCCGAGGTACTGCCCTACAACTCGGCGATGCTCAAGGTGTTCGAGGCGAGCGGCTGGCCGATGACCAGGCGCAGCGAGGACGGAGCGATCCACATCACGCTGGCGCTTGGAGGCGCGGCGGCAAGCTGATGGCAGGCGAGGCGACGTACCGGGGCCGTTTCGCGCCGTCGCCGACCGGGCCGCTGCATTTCGGGTCGCTGGTGGCGGCGGTCGGCAGCTACCTCGACGCGCGGGCGCAGGGCGGGGAATGGCTGGTGCGCATGGAAGATGTCGATACGCCGCGCAATGTGCCGGGTGCTGCGGATGGCATTCTGGCGACGCTGGAAGCCTACGGTTTTGAATGGGATGGCCCGGTGCTCTGGCAGAGCACGCGTTTCGCGGCCTATGCCGAGGCTTTGCAGCGGCTGATCGATGGCGGGCTGGCCTACGGCTGCGCCTGTTCGCGCAAGGAGATCGCCGATTCGGGCAGTCATCCGGCCATCGACGGTGGTCTCGCCTATCCGGGTACTTGCCGCAATGGCCTGCCCGCCGGGCGCGTGGCGAGGGCCTGGCGGCTGCGGGTGAATGATGAAGCGCTGGCTTTCGTCGACCGTCTGCAAGGCACGGTGACGCAGCACCTTCAAAGCGACGTTGGCGACTTCGTGCTGCGCCGCGCCGACGGACTGTTCGCCTACCAGCTGGCGGTTGCGGTCGACGACGAATTTCAGGCCATTTCCGATGTCGTGCGCGGTGCCGACCTGCTGGCGTCGACGCCGCGCCAGATCTGGCTGCAACGTTGTCTAGGGTACGCCACGCCGCGTTACGCGCATCTGCCGGTGGCGAGCAATGCGGCTGGCGAAAAGCTTTCCAAACAAACGTTGGCGCCGGCGCTGACACCCGGGCAGGCGGGGCCGACACTGGTGCGCGCCTTGGCGTTTCTCGGGCAGACGGTGCCGGCCGAACTGGCGCAGGCGCCGCTGGCCGAAATCTGGGCCTGGGCACATGCCCACTGGGACTTCGCCGCGATGCCGCGGCGAAAATCTATTCCTCTGGCGACTCTGCCGTAAGACCGGGTGTTTCCTCGTCCGCCTGCCAGTGTTTCGGGCCGTAGCCGGTAAGGCCGACGAGTAGGCGCACAAGGCCGTAGGCCAGCCAGCGCAGCAGCTTCGAGTGGAGGGGCTGCTGCGAGAGTTCTTCGGGCAGCATCTCGCGGCCACCGTCGGCGATTGCGTGGTTGATGCTGCGGCGCAGTTCGTCGGCAAAGCCGGCGTCGCGCACGACCAGGTTGGCTTCCTTGGCGATCAGCAGGCTGAAGGGGTCGATGTTCGACGAACCGACAGTCGCCCAGTAGCCATCGACGACGGCGACCTTGGCGTGCATGAAGCTCTTCTCGTACTCGAAAATGCGGATGCGGTTTTCCAGCGCGACGGCATACAGCGCCTGGGCGGCGTAGCGCAGCAGCGGGTGGTCGGTCTTGCCCTGGAGCAGCACGGTGATCCTGACGCCGCGCCGCGCTGCCGCCTGCAGCGCGCGGCCGAAGCGGACGCCGGGCATGAAATAGGCGTTGGCGATCAGGATTTCCCGTTGCGCTGAGTCGATGGCGGCGAGATAGGCGTTCAGGATGTCGTGGCGGTGGCGGATGTTGTCGCGGATCAGGAAGGCGGCGGCCTGATGACCGGCCTCTTCGCAGAAGGTCGGGGCCGGCGCGGCAAAGCGGAAACGATGTTTGAAATTGGCCCAGGAGACGGTTTCCCACATGCGCCGCGCTGCGTGGTGCACCTGGCGCAAGGCCGGGCCTTCGAGGCGCACGGCGTAGTCGTAGCGTGGGCGCATGTCGGCCGGTGCGTTGTCGTCGTCGACGATGTTGATGCCGCCGACGAAGGCGACGTGGCCGTCGATGACGACCAGCTTGCGGTGCAGGCGGCGCAGGCGATGGCGGCGAATGCGGAAGCGGCCGATCTCGGGGCGGTAGATCGTGGCGCGGACGCCGGCCGAAATC
Source organism: Dechloromonas sp. (assembly GCA_016790845.1). Taxonomy (GTDB): domain Bacteria; phylum Pseudomonadota; class Gammaproteobacteria; order Burkholderiales; family Rhodocyclaceae; genus Azonexus. The sequence goes on along the minus strand of JAEUOH010000181.1, from coordinate 4,988 downwards.
AGGCGCGGCATGAAGTCGTCGCTGAAATTGCGCCCGCCGAAGCCGTCGACCGTGACATTCACCTGTACGCCGCGTTCGGCGGCACGACACAGGGCGCTGGCGACTTCGTGGCCGACCCTGTCGTTGGCGAAAATGTAGCTCTCGAGGTAGATCTCGACCTGGGCCGCTTCGATTTCCGCGAGCAGCGCCGGGAAATATTCGCTACCTGAATTGAGCAGGGTGACCCGGTTACCCGGCAGGAACTCAGCGGCCATGCCGCGCCAGGTGAGCCGACAGCGCGGCGTGGTCGGAAATGGCGGACCACGGGTGGCCGTGGTGCACTTCGGTGCGATGCACCTTGAAACCGCGCACGTAGATACGGTCGAGGCGGAACATCGGCAGCGCGGCGGGAAAACTGCGGCAGGGTGTGCCGTTGCCGCTGAAGACTTCGGTCAGGCCGAGGCGCTGCATCAGGTGCCGGCTGGCGCGGTTGTTCCAGTCGTTGAAATCGCCGGCGATGATCAGCGGCGCGCTGATGTCGGCCATCTGGTCGAGGTAATCGGCCAGCGCCGCCATCTGGCGCCGGCGCGAGTAGCCGAACAGCGACAGGTGCACGCAGACGCAATGCGCCGGCTGGCCGCCGGGCAACTCGATCCGGCAATGCAGCAGGCCACGCTTTTCGAATTGCAGGTGCGTGACGTCCTGATTGTGGGAATGCAGGATCGGAAAGCGCGACAGGATGGCATTGCCGTGGTGGCCGTGGTCGTAAATCATGTTGCGGCCGTAGGCGGACGACGTCCACACGTCTTCGGCGAGAAACTCGTGCTGCGGCGCGTCGGGCCAGTCGTCGTGGTTCTCGGCGTGGCCGAGGTGCAGGCCCTGCACTTCCTGCAAAAAGACGATGTCCGGGTTCAGATGGCGCAGCCGCTCGCGCAGCTCATGCACCATCATCCGCCGGTTGAATTGCGAAAAACCCTTGTGGATGTTGAAGGTGGTGACGTGCAGGGCGGGCTGCGTCATGGCCGCTCAGGAAATCGCCAGCATCCGGTCGAGCGCCAGCTTGGCCATCTCGGTTTCGTGTTCCGCGACCTTGATCTGGTTCACGACCTTGCCTTCGGCCAGGTTTTCCAGGGTCCACGCCAGATGTTGCGGGTCGATGCGCTGCATCGTCGAGCACATGCAGATGGTCGTTGCCATGAACTGCACGATCTTGTTCTGTGGCAAGACCTCTTTCGCCAGGCGGTCGACCAGGTTCAGTTCAGTGCCGACCAGCCAGCGCGTGCCTTCCGGGGCTTCCTTGATGGTCTTGACGATGTGCTCGGTCGAGCCGACGTAGTCGGAAGCGGCGCAGACTTCAAAGTTGCATTCGGGGTGGGCGATGACCTTGCCCTCCGGGTACTTGGCGCGGAAAGCATCGATGTGCGACTTCTGGAACATCTGATGCACCGAGCAGTGGCCTTTCCACAGCAGGATTTTGGCCTTCTTGATCTGGTCGACTGTCAGACCGCCCATTTCGAGGTCGGGATCCCAGACGACCATTTCGTCCATCGGGAAGCCCATCTGGTGGCCGGTCCAGCGGCCCAGATGCTGATCGGGGAAGAAAAGCACCTTGGGGCGGCGCTCGAAAGCCCACTTGGCGATGGTGCCGGCGTTCGACGATGTGCACACGATGCCGCCATGTTCGCCGCAGAAGGCCTTCAGGTCGGCGGCTGAGTTAATGTAGGTGACCGGGGTGACTTCTTCTTCCGCGTTCAGCACTTCGTTCAGTTCGCGCCAGCAGCGTTCCACCTTGGCCAGGTTGGCCATATCGGCCATCGAGCAGCCCGCCGCGAGGTCGGGCAGGATGGCTTTCTGGTGCGGCGCGGTCATGATGTCGGCGACTTCGGCCATGAAATGCACGCCGCAGAAAATCACGTATTCCGAATCGGTCTGCGAGGCCAGGCGCGAAAGCTTCAGCGAATCGCCGGTCAGGTCGGCGTACTGATAGACATCGGCGCGCTGGTAGTGGTGGCACAGGAGCACGGCCTTCTTGCCGAGCTTGGCGCGCGCGGCGCGGATGCGGTCGTGACAGGCTTCGTCAGACAGGGTGTTGAAGGGTGCGAAGGAAAGAGTCGCTGTTTGCATGCTGTTCTCTGGAAATTGGGCTTTTTTGGCGGTCGACCGCAACCGGCATTATCCCTGAATCCAGGGCAAGCCTGCCTTGCGCCAGCCGCCGATGGTATTGCGGTGGCCGTTGGCATCCTTGTCGCCTTCAAAACCCTCAAGGATATTGAAGCAGGCGCTGTAGCCGGCCTCGGTGGCGAGGCGTGCCGCGCCATCGGAGCGGGCGCCGCTGCGGCAGAGGAACATCACCAGCGCCTCCGGGTCGACCCGGCGCTTCAGTTCGGAAAGGAAATTCGGGTTGTGCACGCCGCCCGGATACTGGTTCCATTCGATTTCGACGGCATCGGGCACCCGGCCAACCCAGTCCCATTCGGCACGGGTGCGTACATCCACCAGCTTGGCACCGGGGGCCAGTTGCAGCAATTGAGCGGCCTCGGACGGCGTCAGAGCCCCCGCGTAGGGCAGGCCCAGCGCCTCGCCACGCTGCCGTGCCAAGCCCAGTATCTCAGTTAACTTTCCCATAATCCGCAACTGTTAAAATCCAAAGTTGACAGTATAGGGCACACCTCATGGCTCACGGGCAACACCAACAATCACCAGCAAGGGCAACGCCGGCCGACCGCGCGGCCGAGGCGCAACGCGCGACCTGGGTCAGCGTCGTCGTCAATCTGTTGATGACCATCGCCCAGATCGTCGTCGGCTGGCTGGCTCACTCGCAATCCCTGATCGCCCATGGCCTGCATTCGTTTTCCGATCTGCTGTCGGATTTTCTGGTCATCTACGCCAGCCGGCAAAGCGCGCATCCGGCCGATGCCGCGCATCCCTACGGGCACGCCCGGGTCGAGACGGCGGCGACGCTGATTCTCGGGGCATCGTTGGCGCTGATCGGCGGCGGCATCCTGTGGGAATCGGGCATGCGGCTGCAACATGTCGATGCGCTGGTGCCGGTCGAGTTGTCCGCCCTGTGGGTCGCTATCGCCACCGTGCTGGCCAAGGAGGGGCTTTATCGTTACCTGATCCGCGTTGCCGAGCGCCTGCGTTCGCAGCTGATGATCGCCAACGCGCTGCATACGCGGGCCGATGCGGCGTCTGCGTTGGTGGTCGTGGTCGGCATCGGCGGTGCGCTGCTTGGCTGGGGCTTCCTTGATCTGCTGGCGGCGGCGCTGATGGGCTTCATGATTCTGCGCATGGGGGTCGTACTGGCTTGGGGGGCGCTCAAGGAGTTGATCGATACCGGGCTCGATGCCACGCAGGTCGAAGCGATTCGCAAGACCCTGCTGGCCACGCCGGGTGTACTCGGCTTGCACGAACTGCGTACCCGGCGCATGGCGCACCAGGCCCTGGTTGATGCGCATGTTCAGGTGGATGCCCGGATCAGCGTCTCGGAGGGGCACCGGATCGCGGAGTCGTCGCGCGCCCGCGTGCTCCGTGAGCACCCGGAGGTACTCGACGTGCTGGTACACATCGACCCCGAAGATGATCTCGATCCCGATCTGGCGGCTGCCCGCCTTCCTTCCCGCGAGGCATTGCTGGATGAACTTGCCGGGCTGATGGTCGATCTGCCCGAGCCGCAGCGCGTCATGCTGCATTATCTTGGCGGACGAGTCGAAGTCGAAGTGTTCCTCGACCAGGATTCGCGATCCGATATTCTGCGGCTGCGTGCGATGCAGGCCGACCTCGCTGAGCGCATAAAGGATCATCCGGCAATCCGCAGTATTTCATTTCATCTGCAGTAAGCACCAATTTGGTGCAAAATTGCCTGAATATGCGCTATTTGAGTGCGCGCAAACTCCGGGTGAAGGGCGCATCTCATTGTGGCAAAATATAAAACTCACGCGCGGGCCCGTGGCATGCTTTCTGCTCTCGCTTACGCGTTACAATTTTTTGAATGGCGCCGGTTTTGCCGGCAACTTGTTTTTTTAGGAGATTGACGCATATGGCAACCCCGCAAGACGTGATGAAGCTGGTCAAGGAAAACGACGCGAAATTCGTCGACTTCCGTTTTACCGATACCCGTGGCAAGGAACAGCACGTCACCGTGCCGGTTTCCGCCTTCAGCGAAGACAAGTTCGAAAATGGCCACGCTTTTGACGGCTCCTCCATTGCCGGCTGGAAGGGCATTCAAGCTTCCGACATGCAGTTGAACCCGGATCCGGACACCGCCTACGTCGACCCGTTCTTCGACGAAACCACCATTGTCCTGACCTGTGACGTCATCGATCCGACGGACGGCCGCGGCTACGACCGCGACCCGCGCTCGATCGCCAAGCGCGCCGAAGCCTACCTGAAGTCCTCCGGTATCGGCGATACCGCCTACTTCGGTCCGGAACCCGAATTCTTCATCTTCGACTCCGTCGAATGGAATGTCGACATGTCCGGCTGCAACCTGAAGATCTACTCCTCCGAAGCTGCCTGGACCTCCGGCGAGAAGAGCGAAGGCGGCGGCGCCACCGGCCACCGTCCGACCGTCAAGGGCGGCTACTTCCCGGTTCCCCCGGTCGACAGCCTGCACGACATCCGTTCCGCCATGGTGCTGACCCTCGAAGCCCTCGGCTGCCCGGTTGAAGTTCACCACCACGAAGTCGCCACTGCCGGCCAGTGCGAAATCGGTACCGTGTTCAACACCCTGGTCAAGCGTGCCGACCAGACCCAGATCCTGAAGTACGTGGTGCACAACGTTGCTCACCAGTACGGCAAGACCGCCACCTTCATGCCGAAGCCCATCGTTGGCGACAACGGTTCCGGCATGCACGTTCACCAGTCCATCTGGAAGGATGGCAAGAACCTGTTCGCCGGTGACGGCTACGCAGGTCTGTCCGAAACCGCCCTGTTCTACATCGGCGGCATCATCAAGCACGCCAAGGCCCTGAACGCCATCACCAACCCGGGTACCAACTCCTACAAGC
>JAEUOH010000272.1 GCA_016790845.1 Dechloromonas sp. | reverse complement strand
CACCGTGCGTCCATCGGGTTAAAATCGGAAAATGCCGCTGCAGCCCGCACGCCTCGAATTCACCCCGGATGGCACCCCGTTTTCCGCCGCCTACGGCGATGTTTACCATGCCGCGCACGGCGGGCCTGAACAGGCGCGCCACGTCTTTCTCGGCGGCAACGAACTGCCGGCGCGCTGGCGGCAACGCGAGCGCTTCGTCATTCTCGAAACTGGCTTCGGGCTCGGGCTCAACTTTCTCGTCACCTGGCAAGCCTGGCGCGACGACCCGCAACGCAGCCGTCGCCTGCATTTCGTCTCTTTCGAAAAGCACCCATTCACCGCCGCCGACCTCGCCGTCGCCCAGCGCAACTGGCCTGAATTCGCCGCGCTGGCCGGCGAACTGCAAGCGCACTGGCCGCTGCCGACGCCGGGCATCCATCGCCTGCGCTTCGCCGATGGCAATCTGATCCTGACCCTGGTCTTAGGCGACGCGGCAACCCAGTTGCGCGCGGTCAACGCCAGTGTCGACGCCTTTTTCCTCGATGGCTTTTCGCCTGCCAGAAACCCGGAACTGTGGTCGCCCTACCTGTGCAAGGCGCTCGCCCGGCTGGCCGCGCCGGGCGCCACGCTGGCCACCTGGTCGGTGGCTGGCGCCGTGCGCGCGGCGCTGGCCGACGCCGAGTTCGACCTGGAAAAGCGCCCCGGCTTCGCCAGCAAGCGGCACATGCTGGTTGGCCGCTTTCGCTCGCGGCGGCCCGATCGCCACCCCGCGCCGGACGATCGCCGCGCCATCGTCATCGGCGCCGGCATCGCCGGAAGCACCACAGCCCACGCGCTGGCCGGCGCCGGCTGGCAGGTCAGCGTCCTGGAACAAGGCAGCGAGCCGGGCTGCGGCGCTTCCAGCAACCTGGCCGGCATGTTGCGCCCGCTGCCGAGCGCCGACGACAACCGCCTCTCGCGCCTCACCCGCGCCGGCTTTCTCGCCACCCGCGCCCTGCTCGCCGGGCTGCCGGAAGTCCGCTGGTCGCCCTGCGGTGTCCTGCACCTGGCCCGCGAGGCGGTACACGAGGCGCAGCAGCGGCGGGCCGTCGCACAACTTGGCTGGCCGCCCGAGCTGTTGCAATTCGTCGAACGCGACGAGGCCGGCCGGCGCCTCGGCCAGCCGGTAAACATCGGCGGCTGGTGGTTCCCGAACGGCGGCTGGGTGCAGCCGTCCTCGCTGTGCAAGGCGGCGCTGGCCGCTTTTCCCGAACGCATCGCCACCCGCTGCTCGGTTGCGGTCAACTGTCTGGAACAGGTAAAAATCGGCGCAAAGACCGGCTGGCGCGCCCTCGATGCGAACGGCACGGTGCTCGCCGAAGCGCCGGTGCTGGTCATGGCCAGCGGTGCCGCCGCGCCGCGCTTCGCCCAGTTAGCCTGGCTGCCGCAGGTCGCCGCACGCGGTCAGGTCAGCCATCTGCCGGCGGCCCACCTGGCCCCGCTCGAAGTCGTGCTGTTCCAGAGCGGCTACGCCATTCCGGACATAGATGGCACCCGGCTGATCGGCGCCTCGCTCTCCTACGACGATGAAGATCCGGAAGAACGGGTTGCCGACCATGCCGACAACCTCGCGCGGATTCGGCTGGCCCTGCCCGGCTTCGCCGCCGACATCGACCCCGCCAAAATGCACGGCCGGGTCGGTTTTCGGCCAATGTCGCCTGACCGCCTGCCCATCGTCGGTCACGTGCCTGAAGCGCGGCCAAGCAGCGGCAACACCCGCCTCCACAACCTGCCCCGGCAACCCGGCCTGTGGTGCGTGCAGGGCTTCGGAGCGCGCGGCATCGTCTGGTCGGCGCTGATGGCCGACCTCCTGGTCTCGCAACTGGAAGGCGCCCCCCTGCCGCTGGAGAACGACCTCGTCAACGCCCTCGATCCCGCCCGCTTCCTGCTGCGCGACGCCCGTCGCCCCGAGGCGGAAACCGACGAGTCGTAAAGAGCTGTAACGCTTTGTTTCTGCGTGCGCCAAACCGCCGGCGAGACGTTATTCTCGGTACCAACCTCAAAAATCGAGCCGAACACATCATGCAAGAAACTTCCCGCAGCACCCATCCCGTCATCATCGTCGCCGCCGTTGCGGTCACCGTCGCCAGCCTGGCTGCCGCCGCCAGCTTCACCGGTTTGCTGCCGGGCAAATCGGCGCCGGAAATGGCGTTGACCGCAACCGCCGAACCGACGGCGGCCCCGGCCGCCCCTGTCACCGCTCAAGCGCCTGCCGCCCCCGCCAGGACCGAGCGTTTCGACCCGCCCCCACCGCCCAAGGTCGCAAAATCGCAAGCCGTAGTACGCGACACCCCGCCACCGAGCGGTGACCTGCGCTACGCCAGCGAGCGGACGACGACCGCCTATCAGCCCCCGGCCAACGACGCCGGCATTGATGTCATCCCAGCCCGCCCGGCCTACGCACCGCCGCCGGTCTGCCGTGACTGCGGCACCGTCGAGGCGGTTCGCGACGTCAGCGCGCCGGCCGAAGCCAGCGGACTCGGGGCGGTGGCCGGCGGTGTGATCGGCGGCCTGCTCGGCAATCAGGTCGGCCGTGGCAAGGGCAACACCGCCGCCACCATCGTCGGTGCCGTCGGCGGTGCCTTTGCCGGCCATCAGACCGAGAAATACGTGCGCGCCGAAAAACAGTCGCAGGTCACCGTCCGCTTCGAGGACGGCAGCAGCCGCAGCTTCAACCAGGAAGGCGGTACCCGCTGGCAGGTTGGCGATCACGTGCGCCTGAGCAACGGCAGCCTGTTACCAAACTGACCGGCCCGCCAAATACCCTGCGCCAAGCCGCCGCGCATCCGCCGGCGGCTTTTCCGTTTTTTTGCCTGCTTCCGGCTGCCCTGCTGCGGTCAACCCCTGCTAGACTCCGTTTTTCACCACCATAACAAGCGAGACACGCATGAAGATCGAAACACTTGCCGTTCACGGCGGCTACAGCCCGGATCCGACCACCAAGGCCGTCGCCGTGCCGATTTACCAGACGACTTCCTACGCCTTCGACAGCACGCAGCACGGCGCCGACTTGTTCGACCTCAAGGTCGCCGGCAACATCTACACCCGCATCATGAACCCGACGCAGGACGTGCTGGAAAAGCGCGTCGCCGCGATGGAAGGCGGCATCGCCGCGCTATGCATGGCGTCCGGCATGGCGGCGATCACCGCGTCGATCCAGACCATCGCCGAAGCCGGCGACAACATCGTCACCTCCAGCACGCTGTACGGCGGCACTTACAACCTGTTCGCCCACACGCTGCCGCAGTACGGCATCGACGTCCGTTTCGCCGACTACCGCGATCCGGCCGCCTTCGAAAAGCTGATCGATGGCAAGACCAAGGCCGTCTTCTGCGAATCGGTCGGCAATCCGCTCGGCAACATCACCGACTTCGAAAAACTGGCTGAAATCGCCCACAAGCATGGCGTGCCGGTCATTGTCGACAACACCGTGCCCTCGCCCTATCTGTGCCGCCCCTTCGAGCATGGTGCCGACATCGTCGTCCATGCCCTGACCAAATACCTCGGCGGCCACGGCAATTCCATCGGCGGCATCATCGTCGATAGCGGCAAGTTCCCGTGGGCCGAGCACAAGGCCAAGTTCAAGCGCCTCAACGAGCCGGACGTGTCGTACCACGGCGTCGTCTACACCGAAGCGCTCGGCCCCGCCGCCTACATCGGCCGCGCCCGCGTTGTGCCGCTGCGCAACATGGGCGCCGCGATCAGCCCGTTCAACGCTTTCCTGATCCTGCAGGGTGTCGAAACGCTGGCGCTGCGCATGGACCGCATCTGCGAGAATTCGCTGAAGATCGCGCAGTTCCTGAAGAATCACCCGAAGGTGAGCTGGGTCAACTACGCCGGCCTGCCCGACCACAAGGATCACGCGCTGGTGCAGAAATACATGGGTGGAAAGGCTTCCGGCATCCTCAATTTCGGCGTCAAGGGTGGCCGCGAAGGCGGCGGCAAGTTCCAGGACGCGCTGCAGTTGGTCACCCGTCTGGTCAATATCGGCGACTGCAAGACGCTGGCCTGCCACCCGGCATCGACCACGCACCGCCAACTGGCGCCCGAAGAACTGGCCAAGGCCGGTGTCTCGGAAGACATGATCCGCCTGTCGGTCGGCATCGAACACGTCGACGACCTGATCGCCGACCTCGATCAGGCGCTCAACGCTGCCTGAATTGGCAATTAGCCCCCGGAAAACCCGGCCATGCGCCGGGTTTTTTCATGTCCGGTTTTTGCCTTTTTTCAGGGGTCGACCGCAGCAGGCGGCTCGGGCAGCGGTGGCTGCGGGCGGCTCATGGCGTAGAGCACGCCGGCGCACGAACCTAGAAACGCGACAGCCGCCAGCGCACTGGGCACCCAGGTATCGGCCAGACCGCGCTCGATCCACAGCCAGACGAAAAGACCAAACGCCGGCAGCGCGAGCAACGCACAAAAGATGGCGGTCGCCAGCGCAATCTGCTGGCCAATGTGACGTTTCAAACTCATCGCAATTCCTCCACCATTAGCCAGACTGAACGTGCATCCTGCCCGCCGCCGCTCGACCGGCTGAAGATGCCGGACTGACTGCCGCTGACCTCGCGACTACTGCCGCCGACCTCGATCCATTCCCCGAGCCGTCCGCTGACCGTCGTCGTCAAACGTTGCGTGCTGACGGCACCAGGCGACCCGAATCGCGAAACACTGTCGGCCTGCTGGCTGATATCGATGGTCACCCGTTCGCCGTTCAAGCGCGGCGTCGCGAAGAAGCCGCTCCCGACATCCTGAAAAACGACGCTTTCGCTGATCACCACGCCGTCCGGGCCGATCACCGCCTGGCGCATGGGAATGGGCAGCGAACGGCCAATCTGGATGAAAGCCGCGCCACCCTCGATCGTCTGCACCACCTGTCCCGAGGTCTCGCTACGGGTCCCCTGGCTGTCCCAAAGGCGCGCATCGACGCGGCTCCGGCTGCTGTCGCCGATCACCACCCGCCCACTGACCTCGCCGCCCCGACTGCCGGCATCACTCTCACGATTCTGGCTGACGCGAATCAGCAGGCGCCGCGATGGCCGGTCTATGGATTCCAGCACGCGTTTGATCTCCTCGCGGTTGCGCGGGCTGGCGCGCAGGAAAAGCTGGTCGTTCATCCCGGTCAGCGTGCCGCCCGGTTCGACCAGCGGCAGCAAGGTCGGCAGCACTTGATCGACCGTCTGGCTGCGCAGCGGAATGATCTCTAGCGACGACTGAGCCCCGGCCGGCAACGCCAGCAGCGCGACGAGCAGGCAAAGAACGCGGAACAGGCTCACCGCAAGCGAAGGTGCACCAGGCTCACGACTGGCAAAGCGCGATGCGATGGCAGTTTGCGAGATCGGCCGCCACCGTGGCCACGACCAGCGGGTCGGCACGGCCTTCGCTGGCACGCTGCTGCAGGATGGCGATGATTTCGGCAGGCGGCATCGGCGCCCGGTAGGGACGTTCCTGCGCCAATGCCTGGAAGATGTCGGCAACGTTGATGATGCGCGCCTCGAGCGGCAGCGCGTCGCCACCGACGTGAAAAGGGTAGCCATGTCCGTCCGGCGTTTCGTGGTGATAGGCCGCCCAGCGGGCGATCTCGTCGATGGCGTGCAGGCGCTTCAGCACCTGCCGGGTACCGTAGCTGTGGCTCTTCATGATGTTGAATTCCTGCTCCGACAGCCCGGTATGACCTTCGATGATCTCGTCGGGAATCTGCAGCTTGCCGATGTCGTGGAGCAGGCCGGCCACTTCGATCTTTTCACAGGCCACGAAATCCAGCCCGAGGCGCTCCGCCAGATGGCGCGACAAGCGGGCGACACCCTGCGAGTGCTGCTCGGTATAGTGCGACTTGGCATCGATGATGCGGGCAAAGATGTCGGCACAGCGCTTGAAATCCGCCCAGCCGATGGTGCGGGGCTCGCCGTGGCTTTCCATTTCCAGTTGATACTGATGCACTGAATCGGGCTGCAAGTCGAGCCAGAACGCCTCGCCTTCCGAGAGTGCCAGAAAGGCATCAATCAGTTCGGGACAAAACAAGCGGCCGCGTTCTGCGGCAAGCCGAGCCCGGATCTCCTTGGCGTGAGCGAGCACGGTCTGCTCGGCGTGGTAGGGTGCGGCCAGGACATCGATGCGGTCGGCCAGGAAAATAAGATTGGCGTGCAGGGCGGTATCCGCGGCCAGCGATTGCGACTCCAGCCATTCCCAGCGACTGTGGTGATAGCGGATGATCGGCGCCAGATGCGCCAGAGGCGCGAAATCGTGCAACAGCGCATCGCCCCGGATACAGTGCTCCTGGGCGCCGGCCCATTCCAGATCGACGACCAGGTTGCGATGGACACGTGTCGATGACACGCCGCAGTCGTGCAACAGGCCGGCATCGTAAAGCAGAGACTGCGTCGCCCCGTTCCAGCCCAGATTACAGGCCAGCTCGCGCGCCATCATGCCCACCCGGCGACCGTGCAACACATCGTCGACGCCGACCAAGTCGATCGTATTGGCGATCGTCATCACCAGCTGGCGCAAGTCAATCGCGAGATCCTGCGGTAGTTGCTGTGCTCTCATGTCGGTCAGATGGCGTTGTGTGGCAAGGCAAGATACTCCCGTGAGTGCATCTCGGTGAGACGACTGACCGTGCGGGCAAACTCCCCGGCCTGGGTACCTTCGGTATACAGCGCCTCGGGCGCGCAATCGGCAGTCGATATGAGCTTGACCTTGTGGTCGTAGAAGACATCGACGAGCCAGGTGAAACGGCGCGCTTCGGAAGCCTGGTGCTGGGTCATTCGCGGAATGTGAGACAACAGCACGGTATGGTAGCCACGAGCGATTTCGAGATAATCGTTTTGCGAGCGCGGACCGCCGCACAGGGTTTTGAAATCGAACCAGATGACGCCATGGCCACGGCGAATCGTCTCGATATTTCTGCCAAGGACTTCGATATGGCCACCTTTCTTGCCCTCCTCGCCCGCTACCATGCGAAAGTAGTCGAGCATCTTGGTCTCGGCCGCGGCGTCGGACGGGTAATGGTAGATCTCGACCTGCTCCAGCGCTCGCAGGCGATAGTCGACACCGGCCTCGACTTCCAGGACGTCGAGCTGACGCTTGAGCAATTCGATGGTCGGCAGGAAGTTATCCCGTTGCAGCCCGTTCGGATAGAGGCGATCGGGCGGGTAGTTGGAGGTCATGACCAGGATCACGCCCTTGGCGAACAGGCCGTCGAGCAGCCGGCCGAGGATCATCGCGTCGGCAATGTCGGAAACGTGAAACTCGTCGAAGCAGAGCAGACGCACCTCGCGCGCGATCTGCTCGGCGATCTTGAGCATGGGATCGGGCTCGCCCTTGTATTTGTCGAGATCGTGGTGAATCTGCTGCATGAAGGCATGAAAGTGGATACGCCTTTTGCGCCGATAGGGCACCGCATCGTAGAAGCAGTCCATCAGGAAGCTCTTGCCACGCCCGACGCCACCCCAGAAGTACAGGCCGCGCGGTGGCTTGGGCGGTGCCAGCAAACGCTTGAACTTGCTACCCCGATCGACCTTGAAGGCGAGCAGGCACGAATACAGGTTCTGCAACGCGTTGGCGGCCGCCAGTTGTGCGGCATCGGCGGCATAACCCCGCGCCTTGAGCAGGGCGTTATAGGCATCGAGCATGCCTTGGGCTGGAACATTCAGTCTGAGGTGCGGCATGGGCTAGATCATATCTCAGCCATTATTTGGCTGACGGGGAGCGACGAGAGGGAGAATTATACGGAATTCGGTACCCTGCTCCGACGTGCTATTGACGGTGATACTGCCACCGAGCACGACGGTCACGGTATTCCAGACGATATGCAGACCGAGACCACTGCCGCCACGTCCCAACTTGCTGGTGACGAAGGGGTCAAAGATGCGGGGGAACAGGTCTGGCTGAATTCCCGCCCCGTCGTCGGCAACCCGCAGGATGATCTGGTCGTCTCCATGGCGTTCGGCGGAAACACGGATCAGCCCGTAGGTTCGCCCCTCGAAACCATGCGTCAGCGCGTTGGTCAACAAGTTGGTCAACACCTGTCCGAGCGGGCCGGGGTAACTTTCGAGCACCAGGTCGTCGGGTATCTGCCGCTCGACGCGGAACGGCGTCCGCTTGAGTGTCGGCTGCATGGTCATCAGGATCTCGTCGATCACCTCGGAAAGCTTGAAGCGGCGCCGCTGGGCACTGGTTTGGTCGACCGCCACCTGCTTGAAACTGGTGATCAGTTCGTTGGCCCGCTGCAGGTTGCGCACGGCGATTTCACTGCCCCGCTCGACACGCTCGACGAATGCCTCCAGCGTCGAGCGGCGCAAGCCGTTCGCCATCTCCCGACGAAAGGTCCGTACCTGATCGTGCATCGTCGATACTGCCATGACCCCATTCCCGATCGGCGTATTCAGTTCGTGCGCAACGCCGCCGACCAGGTTCCCGAGCGATGCCAGCGTCTCGTTGCGGACCAGTTCTCCCTGGGCCAGTTTGAGGGTTTCCATGGCTTCCGAAAGTTCACGGTTGGCACGCTCCAGGTCGATCGTGCGCAGTTCGACGCGGTGCTCGAGCAGCAAATTCAATTGCTGGACGTTCTGCAGACTCTGCAGCAGGCGCTCTTCACTCTTTTCCAGTTCGCCCTGACGCTCGCGAATCGCCGTGGCCATCGACTCCATGTCGGCGGCCAACTGGTTGAATTCGAGAATCCGCCCCCGCGAAACCTTGCCGCCGAAGGTGCCGCTGGTCAGTGCCCTGGTCTGGGCGATCAAGTCCTGCAGCGGCGCGCTCATGCGGACCGCCCAGAGGGGCGCCAGAACGAGGGCGAGCAGTATGGAGCCGACAAAGCCAACCAGGACCAGCGCAATGGTCACCCTGACGCGCGGATTGTCCATGCCGGTCGGGTAAGCCACCATGAAGGTCCATTGCAGCTTGTCAGAGCGGGCCAGTCCGGTATCGTAGGGGCGTCCGGCAAACCGGATCTGCCGGACATCGCCCATTCGTCCCGGAGAGACGCCGTTCAGTTCGGCAGCCCAGTTACGCAGGCGATCGCTTTCGGCCAGATTCCTGCCAACCACATATTCCCCAGCGCGATCCACAACCAGTACCGGATAAATCAGGTCTTCCGTACCGGCCTGCAGCACCTCGCTTGCGAAGCCCGGGGCGACTTCGCCGAGCAGCGTGTAGCCGTCGAAAGGAATCGCCAAGCCGATTGTGGCATCGCCGGTCAGCGCCGAGAGATAGCGATCGCTCCAGGCCCGGCGCCCAAGGGTGCGCACCGACGCCAGCAGCGGATTGCGGGAAAGGTCGGCCCCCACCACGTTGGCACGCGCCTCCCGCGCTTCCTCCGGCAAGGCCACATACTCGACGTGGCCTTTGGGATTGAGCACGTATATCGCCTTGAACCCCCCTTCGGCGATGACCGAATCGAGAAAGCGCTGAATCTGGCGCGGCGACATGCTCATGTCCAGTGCGGCAAGGGTGCCCAGGCGGCCCTCCAAGCTATCGATCAGCTGTTCGAAATAGTGCGCCAAGCCGACCGCTTCGTTGCGCATGTGCTCGCGATCCTCGGCCATGATGGCCGGAACGCGGTAGGCGAGAATGGCAATGCCGATCAGCGTGAAGGTAACCAGCGTGGCGACCACGAGCAGCGCGACGAGCGAACTGCGCAGGCTCCACTCACCTGTTGCGGTCGACTGCCCTGGAGTGCTCAAAATGCCCCCCTAGCGCAATGTGACGAACTGACCATCGCGCACCACCGTCACATGCGATAGGCGGCGATTGTCGCCAAAGCGATCGAAGCTGATTTCCCCTTCGGCACCGGGAAAGGGGCCGCGTATCACGAGAGTCTCCTGCAACGGCTCGCCATGCTGACGCCTGGCAAGTGCCGTCAGAAAAATACGCGTGGCATCGTAGGCCGCGATGCCGGCAAATCCCGGCTCGCGCAGAAAGCGCTGGGTGTAGATTTGGCGCAGTCGTACCAGTTCCGGGGCCTTGCTGTCGCGATCGAAATAGTTGTGCAACACCATCCCTTCCACGAACTGCCCACCAAGCTCCACCAAACGCTCCGTCGCCGCCCATTGCGAACCAAATAACAGAATTTGGCGATTGCGCTCGCGAATCTTCTGGGCGAAGCGCGCAGCATCGGCGGCGCTGGCAATCATCAAGACCGCATCAGGCTGTTTGCTCAAGGCAGCCCGAACCACACTCCCGAAATTGACTTCGCTGCCCGATTCGTAAGCAACCGGGAAGACTTCGCCCCCGAGACCTTGAAAGGCGACCGTAAACTCTCGCAGCCAGCTTTCGGTATAGGCGCGGTTTTTCAGATCCTGAATGGCTGCAACGCGACGTGCGCCATTTTCGTTGAAATGAAATTCCGCACTCAGTCTGGCCTCTTCCCGGGTGCTCGACATGAGCAGGAACAAATTATCCTCGAGCCCAAAAAACTTGCGTGCCGTTACGGTCGGGCTGACCAGCACGACCCCCGCCTGCTGCGCAATCGGCAACGCAACTTCGGCCATGGCGCTGGTCATCGGCCCGATGATTCCTTCGACGTGGAGCGCAATCAGCTCGTTGGTCGCGGCGATTGCCCGCTCTGGACTCTGGGCATCGTCCCGGACAATCAGTTCGACCTGGCGACCATTGACACCGCCGGAACGGTTGATCTCCTCGACGGCGATCTGGGCGCCATTACGCCCAGATTCACCGAGATCGGCGACGCTGCCACTCAAGCCCCCGAGGAAGCCGATGCGCACCGGCTGACGCTCTCCGCAACCACCAACGACAAGAAAAGCGAGCAGACAGGCAACAATCCGTCGCATCGGCACTCAGCGCCCCCGTGCCCGCAGCCAGAGCAGCAACTCCGCCTGCGTCATCGCCGACGCGTACACCATACCCTGTGCCTCGTGGCAGCCAAGGTCGATCAGCGTTTGAAGCTGCCTGACATCCTCGACTGCTTCGGCCAGAACACGCATGCCCAGTTGCCGTCCAAGTTGTACGACCATCGCCGCAATCGGCGTTCCGGAATGCTGGTCGTCCAGGGCATGCACAAAACAGCGATCGATCTTCAGGCAGTCGGCCGGCAGGCGCGCCAGATAGCTGAGCGACGAAAAACCGGTACCGAAATCGTCAATGGCGATCTGAACCCCGAGCGCCTTCAATGCCTGCATACGTTCCAAAATCTGTGACCAGCCGGAAAGCGCAACGGATTCCGTGATTTCGAGTTCCAGTAGGCCTGGATTGTGCGAATTCTTCTCAATGGCATCGCGGACCATGTCCAGAAAGCCTGGCTGGCGAAATTGCACAGGAGACACATTGACCGCCAGGCGCAAGCGATAGCCCTGCGCGTCGAGTTCGCGCTGGGCGACGAGCGCGGTATTCAACACCCAGGCTCCAACCTCGACGATCAAACCCGACTGCTCGGCAACCGAGATGAACTGCTCCAGCGGCACGAAC
>JAEUOH010000178.1 GCA_016790845.1 Dechloromonas sp. | reverse complement strand
TGCTCCGCCAGTCGCGATGGCCTGCTGGGACTTTACCCGGAGGAAGCGCGATGAGCGACCTGCGCGAGCAACTGATCGTCACTGCCCGCGCCATGCAGCCGGCGGGCCTCAATCGCGGCACCTCGGGCAACGTCAGCGTGCGTTGCGGCGAGGGTTTCTTCATCACTCCCACCGGCCTGCCCTACGAAGCGCTGATCGCCGACGACATTCCGTTGATGGCCTTCGACGGCAGCCACCAGGGCTCGCGCAAGCCGTCGTCGGAATGGCGTTTCCACCGCGACCTCTATGCCAGCCGGCCGGAAGTCGGCGCTGTGCTGCACGCGCACTCGCCCTTCGCCGTCAGCCTCGCCTGCCTGCGCCGCGCGATTCCGCCCTTTCACTACATGATCGCCCGTTTCGGTGGCGATACCATCCGCTGCGCCGACTATGCCATTTTCGGCTCCCCGGAGCTGTCGACCGCAGCTGTGCTCGCCATGCAAGGGCGCAAGGGCTGCCTGCTGGCCAACCACGGCCTGCTGGTCGCCGGCCGCGATCTGGCCGATGCATTCGCGCTGGCCGTCGAGCTGGAAGAACTCTGCGAGCAGTACTGGCGCACCTGCCAGCTCGGCGAGCCGGTACTGCTCTCGGCGGCGGAAATGGCCGCCGTCCTCGAAAAGTTCCAGAGCTACGGCCAGCAATGAGCCAAGGCGCCCACGACCTCTCGCGCTGGACCCACCAGCACCGCTACAGCATCGGCAACCCGACGGCCGAGCGCGGCACGCGCCTGGTGTTGTGGATCACGCTGGCCACGATGACGATCGAGATCGTCACCGGCTGGTGGTTCAATTCGATGGCGGTGCTGGCCGACGGCTGGCACATGAGTTCGCACGCGCTGGCCATCGGCCTGTCGGCGCTGGCCTATGCCGCCGCCCGCAAATATGCCGACGATCCGCGCTTCGCCTTCGGTACCTGGAAGATCGAGGTACTGGCCGGCTACACCAGCGCCATCTTCCTCCTCGGCGTCGCGGCGGCGATGGCTTTCGGCTCGGTCGAACGCCTGCTGGCGCCGCAGCCGATCCGCTACGTCGAAGCCATCGGCGTCGCCGTCTTCGGCCTCGTCGTCAATATCGCCTGCGCCCTGATCCTGAGCCGCGCCGACACGCACCATCACCATGACCACGGGCACGATCATGCCCATCACCACCACGGCGATCTCAACCTGAAGGCGGCCTACATCCATGTCCTGACCGACGCGCTGACCTCGGTGCTCGCCATCGTCGCGCTGGCCGGCGGCTGGCTGTTCGGCCAGGCCTGGCTGGACCCGGCGATGGGCCTGGTCGGCGGCGTCCTGGTCGGCCTGTGGGCCAAGAACCTGATCCTGCAAACCGGCCGCGTGCTGCTCGACCGCGAAATGGACCACCCGGTCGTCGAGGAAATCCGCGCCGTCATCGCTGCACTGCCCGCAGACGGCGCCACGGAAATCACCGACCTGCACGTCTGGCGCGTCGGTAACGGCGAATATGCGTGCGCGCTGGCCCTGCTGACCCACGACGACAACCTGACGCCCGCCGCCGTCCGCAACGCGCTCGCCATTCACGAAGAAATCGTGCATGTGACGGTCGAGATTCATCGCTGCGACACCTGTCCGCCGGCCGGAATTTGATCCTCGTCAGCAGTTGCGCGGATTTCCTGGCAAATCCCTTGCGCCCCCCCGACATGACGGTAGACTTGAAAGCTCGATAACGGG
>JAEUOH010000165.1 GCA_016790845.1 Dechloromonas sp. | reverse complement strand
GGCAGGCGGTTCTCCTGGGCGATCTCCTGGGCGCGCAGGTGCTTCTTCACCGTCATCGGGTAGTAGGTGCCGCCCTTCACGGTGGCATCGTTGGCGACGATCATGCACTCGACGCCATTGACGCGGCCGATGCCGGCGATCACGCCGGCCGACGGGGCCTCGTTGTCGTACATGCCGAAGGCGGCGAGTTGGCCGACTTCCAGGAAGCCGGTGCCTGGATCGAGCAGGTGATCGACCCGGTCGCGGGGCAGCAGCTTGCCGCGGGCGGTGTGCTTGGCGCGGGCCGATTCGCCGCCGCCGAGGGAAACCTGGGCAGCCTTCTCACGCAGGTCGGCGACGGTTTTGCCGAGAGCGGCCGCATTGGCCTGGAACTCGGCCGAGCGCGTGTTGATGGCGGATTTGATGACAGTCATGGCGGTTCCTGAGATCAGGCCGTTTCGGAGAACAGTTCGCGGCCGATCAGCATGCGGCGGATCTCGCTGGTGCCGGCGCCGATTTCATAGAGCTTGGCGTCGCGCCAGAGGCGGCCGGTCGCGTATTCGTTGGTGTAGCCGACACCGCCCAGCGTCTGGATCGCCTCGCCGGCCATCCAGGTCGCCTTTTCAGCGGAGTAGAGAATCGCGCCGGCGGCATCCTTGCGCAGCGTGCGGGCGTGGTCGGTGCCGTCGCAAGCGCGACCCAGCGCATAGACGTAGGCGCGGTTGGCCATCCAGGTCGAATACATGTCGGCGACCTTGCCCTGCATCAGCTGGAATTCGCCGATGCTCTGGCCGAATTGCTTGCGCTCGTGCAGGTAGGGCACGACGATGTCCATGCAGGCGGCCATGATGCCGAGCGGGCCGCCGCACAGCACGGCGCGCTCGTAGTCGAGGCCGGACATCAGCACCTTGGTGCCGTTGCCGACGCCGCCCAGCACGTTTTCTTCCGGCACTTCGCAGTCGTCAAAGAAGAGCGGAAAGGTGTTCGAGCCGCGCATGCCCAGCTTGTCGAGGTGGGTGCCGTGGGAAAAGCCCTTCATGCCCTTCTCGACGATGAAGGCGGTCATGCCCTTGGCGCCGGCATTGATGTCGGTCTTGGCATAAACCACCAGCGTGTCGGCATCGCCGCCGTTGGTGATCCACATCTTGGCACCGTTCAGCACGTAGCGGTCACCCTTCTTGTCGGCCTTCAGTTTCATCGAGACGACGTCGGACCCGGCATTCGGTTCGGACATCGCCAGCGCACCGACATGTTCGCCGGAGATCAGCTTGGGCAGGTATTTCTGCCTTTGCGCTTCGGTACCGTTGCGGCGGATCTGGTTGACGCACAGATTCGAATGGGCGCCGTAGGAGAGGCCGACCGAGGCCGAGGCGCGCGAAATTTCTTCCAGCGCGACGATGTGGGCGAGGTAGCCCATGTTGGTGCCGCCGTATTCCTCGCCGGCGGTCATGCCGAGCAGGCCCATTTCACCGAACTTCTTCCACAAGTCGGCTGGGAATTCGTTGACGCGGTCGATCTCGGCCGCGCGCGGGGCGATCTCGGCGTCCGCGAAGGCCTTCACGGCGTCGCGCAGCAGGTTGATGTCTTCGCCGAGGCCGAAGTCGAGGCTGGGAATGTTCATGGGATTGTCTCCAATTAGTGGTTTTGGGCTGTTTTTTCGGGTTGACCGTGACTGGCCGCTTTCGCCTTCTCGCTGCGGGCCACTGTCATGATGGTCTGCTGCATCAGCGCGCACAGTGTTTCCTTGCCATTCTTGACGGCAAAGACCTCGGCCTGGGTGATGATCAGCGTCCGGCCGGGGCGTACCACCTTGCCGCGGGCAATCAGTTTGTCGCCATCGGCTGGCGCCACCAGGTTCATCTTGTATTCGACCGTCAGTACCGAGGCATCGGCGGCAACCAGCGTCATCGCCGCATAGCCGGCCGCCGAATCGGCAATCATGCCGACCACGCCGCCATGCACGAAGCCATGCTGTTGCTCGATGCCTTCCCAGTGGGGAACGTGAATCTCGGTGCGGCCGGGCTCGACGACCGGCAGCGTCGCGCGTATCAAGGACATCGCGTGCTGTTTGGCAAAGCTGGCGCGAACACGCGTTGCGAATTCGGGATCGTGGGTTTGCAGGTGCATGACGGGCTGATTCGGAAGGTGGCTGGGCAAGGGGGATTGTATTGACGTTTACGTTAACGTCAACTAGCGGGCGAGAATTTTTTACGCTTCGTCACGGCGCGCCAGTTCCTGCTGGCAGAGTTGCTCGAACTGGGAAATCTCGGCCAGCATGGCTTCGATGTCCTCGCGTTGCTGTTCCAGCGCTTCGCGCCGTCTGGACATCACGCGCAGGCATTCCAGCAACTGGGGCGTTTCGTCCTCGGTCGACTCGTACATGCCGATCAGGTCCTTGATGTCGGCCAGGCTCAATCCGAGGCGCTTGCCGCGCAAGGCCATCTTCAGGCGGGCGCGGTCGCGGCGGGTGAATATCCGCTTGCTGCCTTCGCGCTCCGGCGAAAGGATGCCTTGATCTTCCCAGAAGCGGATGGTGCGCGGGGTGATGCCGAACTCGCGCGCAAGATCGGAGATGGCGAAAATGGTGGCCGGCTGATTCACTGTGGGGTCCTTGTTCGATTCAGGCAAGTAAATCAGAAGAAAGGGGTTTTTTCAATCCGCTACCGTATGGTAACTTGCGGCTCCCGCACTTGAGATTCACTCATGTCACTGCATTATCCGCATTCCCAGGCGCCGGCCGTCGGCGAAAGGATCGAAGTCGCGCCCGGCCTCTTCTGGCTGCGCATGCCCTTGCCTTTCCAACTCGACCACATCAATCTCTGGTTGCTGCGTGATGGCGACGGCTGGACGATCGTCGATACCGGCTTCCCCGCCGATGCCGTGCGCGAAGCCTGGCTGACGATCCTGCAGGGGCTGGACGGCCCGGTAACACGCCTGATCGTCACCCACTTCCATCCCGATCATCTCGGCCTGGCCGCCTGGCTGATGGAGCAGACCGGGGCGCCGCTATGGATGACCAGCGGCGAATTCCTGACCGCACATGTCGTCTGGAACGAGGTGGGCGGGCACGGGGCGCGCTACATGGTCGAGCAGTTCCGCCAGCATGGCCTGGATGCCGAGCGCCTGGCCAAGTTCGCACAACGCGGTTCCGGCTATCGCAAGGCGGTGCCGGCGCTTCCCGAGTTCTACCATCGCCTCAAGGCGGGCGATGCAGTTGCGGTCGACGGCCGAAAATGGCAGATAATCATCGGCCATGGGCACGCGCCGGAGCATATGGCGCTTTACTGCGCCGAACTCGGCGTGTTAATTTCGGGCGACATGCTTTTGCCCAGAATTTCCACGAACGTCAGTGTTTTTGCAGCAACGCCGGATGCCGATGCCTTGGGCTGGTTTCTGGATTCGCTGGGCGAACTGGCTGTCGGAATGCCTGAGGGAACGCTGGTACTGCCCTCGCACGGGCTGCCGTTTACGGGAGTCGCCGCGCGGGTGCAGGCTTTGTGCGCGCACCACGAAGAACGGCTGCAGGTATTGGAAGAAGCATGTGAAGATGCGCCGAAGAGCGCAGCAGAGTTGCTCGAAACACTGTTTCAACGGCCACTCGATACGCATCAAACCATGTTTGCCATGGGCGAGGCTATCGCCCACCTGAACCACCTTCAACAAACCGGCAGGTTGTCACGCAGTACCGACCCTGACGGTGTAATTCGATTCATGCGGCACCAACACTAACCAGCCGCATACTGACAGAGGGAGTTTGAGTATGTCGCAGCAAACCGAAGACAAGGCAGGGAACCTGCCCAATCCGGCCGAGATGGCCAAGACCTATGCCGAAGTCGCCCAGCGCGCTTCCCGCCTGATTACCCAGTTCATGGAAAAGAAGGCCAAGGAAGGTGTTGAGGCGCCGTCCGACGAACTCGGCGTCGCCAAGGCCTTCATGGACCTCTCGTCGCGCCTGCTGGCCAATCCGTACAAGATGGCCCAGACGCAGATGAACATGATGTGGGACTACTTCTCGCTGTGGCAGAACACCTCGATGAAGATGCTGGGCATGCCGGTGCAGGCCCCGATCGCTACGCCCAAGAAAGGCGACAACCGCTTCAAGGACGAAGAGTGGGAACAGCATTTCCTGTTCGACTTCGTCAAGCAGTCCTACCTGATCACCGCCCGCCATCTACATGACACCGTCGCCGGCACCGAAGGCCTCGACGAGGCGACCCAGCAGAAGGTGAACTTCTTCACCCGCCAGTACATCGACGCGCTGTCGCCGTCCAACTTCGCGATGACCAATCCCGAAGTCTTCCGCGAAACCGTCAAGAGCCACGGCCAGAACCTGATCAAGGGCCTGAACAACCTGTTGCACGACGTCGAGGCCGGCGACGGCCAGCTACGCATCCGCATGACCGACACGTCGGCCTTCGAGATGGGCAAGAACGTCGCCACCACGCCGGGCAAGGTCATCTTCCAGAACGAACTGTTCCAGCTGATCCAGTACAACCCGACCACCGAGCAGCAGAACAAGAAGCCCTTCCTGATCATCCCGCCGTGGATTAACAAGTACTACATCCTCGATCTGCGCGAGAAGAATTCGATGGTCAAGTGGGCGACCGACCAGGGCCACACGACCTTCATCATGTCGTGGATCAACCCGGACGAAAAGCTGGCCAAGAAGTCCTTCGAGAACTACCTGCTCGAAGGTTCGATGGAAGCCATCAACCAGGTCTGTGCTCACACCGGAGAAGACAGCGTCAATCTCGCCGGCTACTGCCTGGGCGGCACGCTGACCATGACCACGCTGGCCTACATGGCGGCCAAGAAGGACAAGCGCGCCAACTCCGGTACCTTCTTCACCACCATGCTCGATTTCTCCGATCCGGGCGAACTGGGTGTCTTCCTCGATGAAGGCGCCGTCTCCGGGCTCGAGAAGAAGATGGCAGAGCGCGGCTTCCTCGAAGGTTCCGAAATGGCCGGCACCTTCAACATGCTGCGCGCCAACGACCTGATCTGGTCCTTCGTCGTCAACAACTACCTGATGGGCAAGGATCCGTTCCCCTTCGACCTGCTCTACTGGAACTCCGATTCGACCCGCATGCCGGCCGCGATGCACAGCTATTAC
>JAEUOH010000095.1 GCA_016790845.1 Dechloromonas sp. | reverse complement strand
TCGATGGAACTGGCGCCGCTGGCCGGCCTGGCCGACGCCATTGTCGATCTGGTGTCGACCGGTGGCACGCTGAAGGCCAACAAGCTGGTGGCCTGCGAGCACATCATGGACATTTCATCGCGCCTGGTCGTCAATCAGGCTTCGCTCAAGGTCAAGCGCGACACCCTGCAACCCATCATCGATGCCTTTGCCCAGGCGGTGGAGAAGTAAATGGTTGCCATTAAACGGCTTGCTACGGACGACGCCGATTTCAAGGCAAAAATGGATGCGCTGCTGGCCTTCGAGGCGGCGGCGGATGAGGGCATCGAACGCACCGTCGCCGGCATCCTGGCCGACGTAAAGACGCGCGGCGATGCCGCCGTGGTCGAATACACGAACAAGTTTGACCGCCTGAGTGCCGCTGCGATGGCCGATCTCGAACTGTCGAAGACGGAAATGCAGCAGGCGCTCGACAGTCTGCCGGCCGACCGTCGCGCCGCGTTGGAAGCGGCCGCCAATCGCGTTCGCGCCTACCACGAACGGCAGAAGCTGGACGGCTGGTCGTATACCGAGGCCGACGGCACCATGCTCGGCCAGATGATTACCCCGCTCGACCGCGTCGGCCTTTACGTGCCAGGCGGCAAGGCGGCTTACCCGTCGTCGGTGCTGATGAACGCGATTCCGGCCAAGGTGGCCGGCGTCAAGGAACTCATCATGGTGGTGCCGACGCCGGATGGCGAAAAAAACCAGCTCGTGCTGGCCGCCGCCTGTCTGGCCGGTGTCGACCGGGTGTTCACGATGGGCGGCGCGCAGGCCGTCGGCGCACTGGCCTACGGCACGCAGACCGTGCCGCAGGTCGACAAGATCGTCGGCCCCGGAAACGCCTATGTCGCCACCGCCAAGCGCCGGGTGTTCGGTATCGTCGGCATCGACATGGTCGCCGGGCCATCGGAAATTCTGGTCGTCTCGGATGGCTCCGGCAATCCGGACTGGGTGGCGATGGATCTTTTCTCGCAGGCGGAACACGACGAACTTGCGCAATCAATCCTGATCTGCACCGACGCAACTTTCATCCAGAAGGTACAGGCCAGCATCGAAAGGCTGTTGCCGACCATGCCGCGTCGCGCGGTGATCGAAACCTCGCTGACCAATCGCGGCGCCTTCATCCTGGTGCGCGACATGGACGAGGCCATCGCCATCGCCAATCGCGTCGCGCCGGAGCATCTCGAACTGGCATTGGCCGATCCCGATCCCTGGGTCGCAAAAATCCACCATGCCGGCGCCATCTTCATCGGCCACTACACCTCGGAGTCGCTTGGCGACTACTGCGCCGGCCCGAACCACGTGCTGCCGACCTCCGGTTCCGCCCGTTTCTCGTCGCCGCTCGGTGTCTACGATTTCCAGAAGCGCACGAGCCTGATCAAGGTTTCGCAAGCTGGAGCGCAAACGCTGGGTCGTATCGCATCGACGCTGGCACACGGCGAAGGACTGCCGGCACATGCCAAATCGGCCGAATTCCGGCTCGAAAACTGACCCGAAAACGGTGTCGACCGCAACAAGCCAGCCTACCCAAAGTCGCCCGGATCTCCGGGCGCTTTTTTTGGGTTTCTCGGCGGTCGGCCTCTCCGGCTTCGGCGGCGTGCTTCCTTTCGCCCGGCGCATGCTGGTGGAACAGAAACGCTGGATGAGCGCCGACGAATTCAATACCCAACTCGGCCTGTGCCAGTTCCTGCCCGGCCCCAATGTAATCAACCTGTCGGTACTCGTCGGCAAGCGTTATCAAGGCGTCGCAGGGGCCATCGTCGCGCCGCTCGGGCTGTTGGCCGCACCGCTGCTGATCGTCCTGCTGCTGGCCCTGGCCTACGACCGCTGGGGCGATCTGCCGCTCGCCCAAAGCATGTTGCGCGGCATCGCGGCTGCCGGTTGCGGACTGCTTTTCGCGATGGCCTGGCGCATGGGAACAGCGCTCAAGGACAAGCCCTTTTTCCTGCCATTCACTGTGTTGACCGTCGCGGCCATCGCCTGGCTGCGCTGGCCGATGCCCATCGTGATGATCGCCGGCCTGCTGCTTTCCGGCGGCGTCGCTTATTGGCGACTGGGGCGGAAATGAGCGTCGCTGGCGAACTCTTCCTCGAATTCGCGCTGCTGTCCCTTGTGGCTTTCGGCGGCGCCACCGCACTGCTGCCCGAAATGCATCGGGTCGTCGTCGAGAACCACCACTGGCTCGACGAAACCACTTTCACCCACCTTTACGCCATCGCCCAGGCCGCACCCGGGCCGAACGTCCTGGTCGTCACGCTGATCGGCTGGGAAGTCGCCGGGCTGGCCGGCGCGCTGGCGGCAACGCTGGCCATGTGCCTGCCGATGAGCGTGCTGATCTATCTGCTGATCGACCGTTGGGAGAGCTTTTCCGGCAAGCGCTGGCAGAAGGCGGTCAGCCTCGGTGTCGCGCCGCTGGCCGTGGGTCTGGTCTTTTCCGGGGCGACGCTGATTGCGCAGGCGGCGCAGTTCGGCTGGGCAGCCTGGGCGGTGGTGGCGGCCACGGTCGTCGCCAATCTGAGGTCCAAACTGCATCCGCTGTGGTACATCGCGGTGGGCGCTGTCCTGGGCCTGAGCGGCGCGCTGTGAAATTTGCCTGTTTTTGACGGTCGACCGCAGCCGCCGCGTCCGGATCAATTCGCCAGGGGCCGCAGCACGTCGTTGCTGCTCAGGAATACGCGGATGCCGCGCCCGTGCAGTTCTCGGAGGAAATCTTGCATCGCCGGGCGTTTCCAGGCATCGGGGCGATCCGGGTCGAGGTAGAGAATCACGTCCTCGCCGCCATTCGCCGTGCCGATAACCACGCGGCAGCGGTCCGGTCGCAATTCTGCGGCCATCGGCCGGCTCAGGCGCTGCGTTTGCAGCCACAGACAGTCGTAGATGCGGCACGACTCGGGGCGCGTTTCGTAAATCGCACAGCCCTTGGCGACATCGCAGTGCGCGCACCAGACATGCGCCGGCTTGTCCAGCTCATGGACTTTCATCGTCTTGCAGCACAGCGTGCAGGTGCCGCAGGACATGCTCAGGCCAGAATGCCGCGCAAGGCGGTTACGAGCGCCTGACATTCGCCTTCGGTGCCGACCGTGATGCGCAGGAACTGGTCGATGCGCGGCAGCTTGAAGTGGCGGACGATGATGCTGCGTTCGCGTAGTGCCTTGGCGAGTTCCGCTGCGTCGCGCTGCGGGTGGCGGGTGAAGATGAAGTTGGCGGCCGACGGCAGTACTTCGAAGCCGAGCGC
>JAEUOH010000088.1 GCA_016790845.1 Dechloromonas sp. | reverse complement strand
GAAGCCCAGCGCCACCAGTTCTCGATCAATGACGAAGAGGTCATGGAACTGGCACGCTACGCCCAGATCATCGAGAAGCACTACCAGCGTCCGATGGACATCGAGTGGGGCAAGGACGGTGTCGACGGCAAGCTCTACATCCTGCAGGCCCGCCCGGAAACAGTGCAGTCCCAGGCATCCGCCGGCAAGCAGGAGAAATTCAAGCTGAAGTCCTTTTCCAAGGTGCTGGCCTCCGGACGCGCCATTGGCCAGAAGATCGGGGTCGGCCCGGTCCGCGTCGTCAAGGACCCGAAGGAGATGGATCAGGTCAAGCCGGGTGACGTGCTTGTTGCCGATATGACCGACCCGAACTGGGAGCCGGTGATGAAGCGTGCTTCCGCCATCGTTACCAACCGTGGCGGTCGTACCTGCCACGCAGCGATCATTGCCCGTGAGCTGGGCATCCCGGCCATCGTCGGCTGCGGCGACGCCACCGAAACGCTGAACGAAGGCGAAGTGGTCACCGTCAGTTGCACAGAGGGCGATACCGGCCACGTCTATCGCGGCAGCCTCGATTTCGAAGTCACCACCCGCGACATCTCGGCCATGCCGGATGTTCCGGTCAAGGTCATGATGAACGTCGGCAACCCGGAACTGGCCTTCGAATTCGCCCAGTTGC
Organism: Dechloromonas sp.; assembly: GCA_016790845.1. Classification (GTDB taxonomy): domain Bacteria; phylum Pseudomonadota; class Gammaproteobacteria; order Burkholderiales; family Rhodocyclaceae; genus Azonexus. The sequence goes on along the minus strand of JAEUOH010000088.1, from coordinate 20,132 downwards.
CGAACGCCGGCGTCGGTCTGGCCCGCGTCGAATTCATCATCAACAACGTCATCGGCATTCACCCGAAGGCCATCCTCGATGTCGAGCGTCTGCCAGCCTCGAAGCGCGAGGAAATCAAGCGTCGCGCCCGTGGTTACGTCAGCCCGAAGGAGTTCTTCGTCGAGAAGCTGGTCGAAGGGGTTGCCACCATCGCCGCCGCCTTCTGGCCGAACCCGGTCATCGTCCGCCTCTCCGACTTCAAGTCCAACGAATACCGCAAGCTGCTCGGTGGCGAACTCTACGAGCCGGAAGAGGAAAACCCGATGCTTGGCTTCCGTGGCGCTTCCCGCTACATCGCGCACACCTTCGAAGACTGTTTCGAAATGGAATGCCGGGCGATGAAGAAGGTGCGCGAGGAAATGGGCCTGACCAATGTGCAGCTGATGGTGCCCTTCGTCCGTACCGTCGGCGAAGGACAGGCCGTCGTCGAGCTGCTGGCCGAACATGGACTGAAGCAGGGCGAGCACGACCTGAAGCTGATCATGATGTGCGAAATCCCGTCCAACGCACTGTTGGCCGACGATTTCCTGAAGATTTTCGACGGTTTCTCGATCGGCTCCAACGACCTGACCCAGCTCACGCTCGGCCTCGACCGCGACTCCGGCTTGGTCGCCAATCTCTTCGACGAACGCGATCCGGCCGTCAAGATGCTGTTGGCCATGGCCATCAGTGCTGCCAACAAGGCCGGCAAGTATATCGGCATCTGCGGCCAGGGCCCCTCGGACCACCCCGATCTGGCCGAATGGCTGATGGATCAGGGTATCAACAGCATCTCGCTGAATCCTGATACCGTTGTCGATACCTGGACCCGTCTCGCCAGCCACAAGAAGGGCTGATTGCTGCGGTCGACAGCCAGAAACAGGCAAAAATGAAAAAGGCCGGGAGCGATCCCGGCCTTTTTTTTGCGCTGAAATTTTCTTCGCGATGCGTGCCTGGCTACGTTAGATTACCGGAGAGCCAAGAGCTCCCGGTTTGTTCAAACGGAGTATTCTGTAAACGGAGCGGGTTGGTAGAGAAAGCGCTTCATTCCCGCGTTTTGTGATGCCAACTCTATACTTTGACTGCATGCGTCACCAAAAAATATGGGGGAGCGCGTTTATGGCCAAGTTTCGGGTAATTTTTTCAGGATTGTTTATCGGCGTGGCCTTTGCCTGTGCGGCGACCGCTCAGGAACGGTGCGCCAGAGACTCGTCAGGTGCTGTCGTTTGCGCTCCAGCGGGAGGTGGCGTTGGGGTGGATAGCGAGGGGCGCGTCGTTTCTGGGCGTGGTAGTTGTGCCCGCGATTCGCACGGCAACGTCGTGTGTTCGAATACGCCTGGCGGGGGTGCGGCGGTCGATAGCGATGGCAACGTGGTAACAGGTCGCGGCGAGTGTGTGCGAAATTCCAATGGCGAAGTCATTTGTGCGTCGCTGCCGGGCGGCGGTGCAGCGACGGACAGTTATGGCCAGGTGAAAACCGGACCCGGACAATGCGTCAGGGATTCCAATGGGAAGGTGATGTGTTCTTCCGAGCCTTACGGCGGTGCCGCGATCGACATAAACGGACAGGTTGTGTGCACTGGAACTTGCGTTCCAGGGCGATAGGATTCGAATTCCGACAAAGGCCGGAAAGGCTCACGGCCCGTGTTGTTCCGGGCGGCGGTTTCTGCCGAGTTGGCGGCAATCAGCAGTCGTCAGTGATCTTGTCTCACTATTCCGAACCCCATCGCCGGGCGGCCCTTATTTCGCTTTTGGCCGTCCGTAGCGAGCGACAAAACTCGCCTTGCCAATCGTATTGGCATTGATCATGTAACCTGCCAGCGCCGCTGTCGCATCGGCTGGAATGTCGAGTTTTGGAGTTTTCAGGGCGTAGATGGTGAAGATATAGCGATGCGCCTTGTCGCCGGGAGGCGGGCAGACGCCGCCCCAGGCGGCGACGCCGTAGTCGATGCGCACGTGGCGTGCACCGGCGGGCAGGTTGGCGTCACCAAGCGCGCCAGCATCGGCGGGTAGCGAACTCACGTTCGCCGGCAGGTTGATGACGCTCCAGTGCCACCAGCCCGAGCCGGTCGGCGCGTCCGGGTCATACACAGCAATTGCAAAGCTTTGCGTACCGGCAGGCGCATTCCGCCATTCCAAAGCGGGCGACTTGTTGTCGCCAGAGCAACCAAAACCATTGAACTCGAAACGCTTGTCGATCAGGCCGCCAGCCTTGATCTCGGGGCTGCCGATTTGAAAATCCGCTGCGTGGACCAAGGCCGATGCGGTCAGGAGGGCGCTTGCCAGGATGACTTTGAACTTCATCGGGAACTCCATCAGGAAAAGAGTCTGCATGATGACGCAATGCAAGACACTGCGCCAGCCGATTCGCCTCCATCCCTGGCTGTTTCGCATGAGCCCCGCAGGCGCAGACGAAAAGATTCATAGCCCCTGAATCGGGCGTCGCTGGCTGTATTACACAAACGTGGCCAGGTACGCTTGTGGCAGAGCAGGTTCAGACGATCGCTTCGCCAAGGTGGGGAACCAGGCGAATTCCTGTTTCACGCAGTCGCTTGGCCATCAGCGCAAGCAACATCAACAACAGCTTGTTTCCGAGCTGTGGATATTGATGGAGTATGGCGTTAAGGGAATCGCGGTCGAGAACAGCAAAGTCGACCTCCTCGTTGGCGATGCAACTGGCGAAGCGGGCACCGTTGTCTACGATAGCCATTTCCCCTACGGTAGCTCCCGGGCCCACTGTCGCAATGATTCGACGCCCGCCGTCTTCACGATTTTTGATGACGTTCACGGTGCCGGTCAGAATGATCAGCAGAAAGTCGCCGGCATCCCCCTCGCGGATCAGCAGGCCGCCCCGGCGAATTGTGTAGCAATCCATGAATTCGCAGAGAAGCTTGATCTCTGCGGTCTCCAGTTGATCGAAAAACGGCGCCTGGGTAATGATTTCCTGGATATCTTCGGCAAATTGCGTCGCCTTGCCGAGCGGTTGAACCGAAGAATCAAGGGATTTGGGCAGGGGCATGAAAGGATGTCGTGGCGATGCTGAATTTAGGCTCGTGGAAAGCAAATTTTGTCTGGTTGCTCAAAGCGTAATTTGCGGCCGCCCCCAGAGACTAAAGTGGAGATTCAACTGTCGATATTCTTTACAGGATTGGGAATTCCTATGCTGAAGAATTCTACAACAAGCTGAAAAATATAATAAATATTTTTCTGGTATGAATAATGCTTAAATAACACCGGCTGGTCAGAAGGGGCGCAATAACAGAAGAAATGCTCCAACGTTGATGGAAAAGTCGTTAGAAATTAAGGAGGTGTTATGAAAAGCGATCATAGAGTAAAGTTTGGCAGTCGTCTGCGGCGTAGCGTTCTTGCAGTGGGAGTCGCAGTAGGTGCGATAGGGGCAAGTGGCGCAAGTGCGTCTACTCTTTATTTCGATTTCAACAAGAATGCAGTCGGTGGTGCGGCAAATGCATCAGTCTTTCTTTTCGGTGCGGCTGGGCAAAATGCGACCATCACGAATAATGCAGGCTATGACACATCGGTCGTTCTTAATGTCGATGGGTTCTACAACCTGCCAATAGCAAATTCCTGGCAGCAAAGTGGTACAGGGGTTCTCCAAAGCGGTTTCAAGGTGGTTTCGGACACGCCAATCGCAGGATACTTCGTCAATCGCGCATCCTATACGACGGATATGACTTATTTGCTTGACAGCAAGGCGCTGGGCAATAATTACGTCGTTGCTAGTCAGGGCGGTGGGTTTGGGGAAGGTAGCCAAGTGGCGATTCATGCCACGGAAAACAACACTCAGGTGACCTTCAAGCCAGTCGGCGGTGCAGTGGTGAATGTTACCCTGCAGGCTGGAGAAACGTATAAATATGCCGGGGGCTCTACCAATTTGACTGGCTCCTTCGTCAGTTCCGACAAGCCGGTGGCGGTTTTCGGCGGGCACGAATGTGCGCAAGTTCCAGTCGGGCGCACTGCCTGCGATACTCTGCTCGAGCAGATGATCCCCACCGATAAGCTGTCTAAGGATTATCTTGTCACGGCCTCGCAACCGGCAGCAGGCGCTGGCATTGGTTACGATCTTATGCGTGTTATCGCGACAGCTGATAATACTTCGGTCAAAGTCAATGGTGCCGTTGTTGCCACATTGGCAGCTGGACAGGTATACGAATTCAACCTTAACGGCGGAACGGGGGCCAAGATCGAGGCCAGCAATGCTGTAATGGTCGCCCAGTATCTTATTGGCCAGTCTGGAAGTTCGACAAATACGGATCCTGCGATGTCGCTGGTGCCCGGTGCGAATACTTGGTTGGCCAAGTATCGTCTATCGGCGCCGACAGGCAGCCAGGATTTTAGGGTCGACTATGCTTCCATAGTCATCGATGAGGATGATCTGGATTCGCTAATGTTGGACGGTATTTTAGTCAATACTGGGGCATTTACTGCAATCGGCGGTACGGGATATTTTCGGGGCTTGGTAGACATCTCGACAAAGGGTCTTTTTGACTTGATTGCCGACAACCCGTTCCTGGTTATGCTTGGTGGCGGCGCAGATTATGACAGCTATTTGACTTATGGTGGGGCCACGTTCGCGCCTGGTATTTCTCCCCCGCCCCCACCCCCGCCCCCGCCCAATGGCGTTCCGGAACCTAGTTCGTTGGGTTTGCTCGGGCTTGCGCTCGCGGTGTTTGGAATGCGTCGTCGCCGCCCATCCTGATTGCTCCGCTGAATCTCCAGCCAAAGCCCCCAAAATTCGGGGGCTTTTTCTTTGTTTGTGGCGATTAGCCTTACTTGACGTCACTGAATCCTTCAACCCCTCTTGTTATTGTTCCTGACTCTATGGATTCGCCGGGCCAAGAATGTCCACCGTGCTTTCTCCTCGCGCCGAACGTTATTTCCTGCTGACCCTGGCCGGCATCCAGTTCAGCCATATTCTTGATTTCATGATCATGATGCCGCTCGGGCCGAGTCTGATGGCGGCGCTCGGTATCGGGACTCACGAATTCGGCTTGCTGGTGGCGTCCTACAGCTTCAGCGCGGCGGCTTCCGGTTTGCTGGCGGCGACATTTGTCGATCTTTTCGAACGGAAACGCCTTTTGTTGATCGGCTTTTCCCTGTTCGCGCTGGCGACGCTCGCCTGCGGGCTGGCGCCAGGCTACGCGACGCTGATCGTGGCGCGCGGCCTGGCCGGCATCTTCGGCGGCATTATGGGCGCGCTGGTGCAAACGATGATCGGGGATGCCATTCCTTTTTCGCGGCGGGCGCGGGCGAGCGGCATAGTCGCCAGCGCCTTTTCGATTTCGACGATTGCCGGGGTGCCACTGTCGCTGTGGCTGGCCAATCATCTCGGCTGGCGCGCGCCGTTCATTTTCATTGCTGTGCTGAGCGTGATTTTTCTCGGCGTCGGCCTGCGCTTTCTGCCCGAGTTGCGCCATCACTTGAGCGACGAGAAGCGCGCTCACCTGCTGTCGGCGACGTTCAGCGTGCTGGGCGATGCCAACCATGTGCGCGCCTTGCTGTTCTCCGCACTCATCATCTTTTCCGGCTTTACGGTGATTCCGTACATCACCGTCTACGCAGTAAATAATGTTGCCATTCCCCTCAGCGACATCCCCATCGTTTATCTGGTCGGCGGTTTTGCCACCTTCATCAGCGCCCGCCTGATCGGGCATTGGGCCGACAAGCACGGCAAGGTCGAACTTTACCGCTGGGTGGCCGGGCTGGCGATTTTGCCGCTACTCGCGCTGACCCATGTCGGGGTGTTGCCGCTGTGGGGCTGGCTGATCTGCTCGACCAGCTTTTTCGTGCTGATCTCGGGGCGCATGATCCCGGCCATGGCGATCATCGCCTCGGCCGCCCAGCCCAATCTGCGCGGCACCTTCATGTCGTTGAACGGCACCGTGCAGTCACTGGCCATGGGGCTGGCGACGACGCTGGCCGGCTTCCTGATCACGCTCGACGACACTGGGCGCATCGTCGGCTACCCGCTGGTCGGCTATGTGGCTGTTGGCGCGAACCTCGTGGCGATGTGGTTCGTTTCGCGCATCGTGATGCACGGCCGCCATCTGTAGTCAGGGCAGTGCCGGCGGTAACCAAATCGCCGATGCAGCAATAACTCAGTCCGCGAAACTGCGCTGGATTTCCTCGATTTCCCGGGGCGAGCGGAGCAGCGCCGCGACGCAATCGGGATCGAGCTTGCTACCGCTCAGTCGTTCAAGTTCCGCACAGGCGCGCGCGTTGCTCCAGGGTTTTTTGTACGGGCGCTCGCTCGTCAGCGCGTCGAAGACATCGGCCACGGCGACGATCCTGGCTTCGAGTGGAATCGCCTGGCCGGCCAGGCCGTCGGGGTAGCCGCTGCCGTCGATCAGTTCGTGGTGGTGGGCGACGATGTTGTGAATCATGCCGATATTCTTGATGCTTTCGAATTGAAAGTTCTTGAGCATCGCATCGATCATTTTGCGACCCTCGCAGGCATGGGTCTTCATGATTCTGCGTTCGTCCGGCGTGAGCGGGCTGGGCTTGAGCAGAATGCTGTCGGGAATGGCGATCTTGCCGACATCGTGTAGCGGTGCGTAACGGAAAATGTCTTCGATGAATTCGTCGTTGATCGGATGTGTAGTAGCCAACTGGCGGGCGATCAACCTCGAATAGTGACCCATGCGCTCAAGGTGCATGCCGGTTTCCGGGTCGCGGTGGCTGGTGAATTGCGTGGCAGTCTTGATCGCACCCCGAAGCGTGGCGATCTGGTTGAGTTCGGTCGCGAGAAGGTTCGAAATCAACTGGGCCAGGAGGTCGAGATAAGTCCGGTTGAATTCGTCGAAGGCGCCAACGTGATAGGAATTGAAGAAAAGAATCCCGATCAGGTGGTTGTCATGAAATAGCGGAACGGTGTAGCTGGAACCGAATCCGCTTTCGACGATCCGTCGGGAATGCAACGAAGGCAAACTGGCAAGTTCGCCCAGATCGTTGATGACCCGGGTTTCATGGTTGTCGACCAGAGTTTTCAGGGAGGGCACGTCATCGAGCTGGACTTCGTGCAGAACCAGCGGATTTTTCCCTTCGGTACTCGATACATAGGTGCAAAGTTTGTTGCTGCCGGCATCGTATTTGGCGATGGCAACGCGGTCGATTTCGCCGAAGCGGCTTCGCGTAATCGAATGGATGTAGGCGATCTTCTCCGAGAGCGTCGGATAACTGTCGATATCCCCCAGCGACTGATGCCGATCCTGCGCTTCAACCATGTTGCATTTTCCGTTGCCCTGTTACCGGATATGACGCCGACCCCTCGGCTGCTTTGTGCGATTATCGCAGGCAGCACATTCTAATGCTCTCAGAATAGAACACTGCTGCCGCTTCGCAACGTGAATTTATTCACGGTGCACGGGGCAGGATTCGAAAATGCTCGACCGGTCGATTGGCTGAACGCTGGTTATTGCAGTTTGAGCCGCCGGTTGCGGTCGACCGCCAAAAACCGGCAAAAATGAAAAGGGCCGGTGTTCCCGGCCCCCGCAACGCTCGCTGGCAACGATCAGACGCGCAGCAGCGCCTTGATCAGACGCTCGGAAAGCTGGTCTTCGGTGAATTGTGGCTCGTTGGGCGGGTAGAGGGAATTTTCCTCGATCGTGAAGCCGTGTTCCTGGGCCAGGGCGCGCAGTTCCTTGATCTTCTGGCAGGCCTTGAGGGCTTCCTTGAGCGCGGCGTCGGCTTTGGCTTTCTCCGAAAAGGCCTTGATAGGTGCGACGGACATGGTTTCTCCTGTGGGATGTCGTTGAGGGAATCGTTAAACGGGGTGTGGAACTGGAGTCAGGCGGGGTAGTCGATGACGTTCGGCTCGCCGCTGCCGTCGTCTATTGCAGCCTGGGCGAGCTGGCCGTCCGGGTGGTAGCGGTAGTCGTGCCGTTGCTCGACTTCGCCATAGACGATCTTTTCGCAAACGATCAGGCGCTCGGCGGCATCGAAGCTGCCCCGGTAGTAGGTATTCCGGTTGCGCATGTCGTCGGCCGACAGTTCGCCGACCAGTTTGAGGGGGAGCTTGATGCCGCTGTAGCTGGTGAAATATCGGGTGGTCGCTGTGCTTGCCGTCATCGTTTGTCGTACTCATGACAAAAACCCGAAAAGTTCGGGTCGTTGCGGCTAGGTAAGCAATTTGAGGGCCAAGCGGCCTACAGCGGGAAAATCCAGGGCACCATCAGGACGCTGACGACCAGGACGATCAAGGTCAGCGGCAGGCCGACGCGGACGAAGTCGGCGAAGCTGTAGTTGCCGGCCGTCGCGACCAGGGAATTGACCGGCGCGATCGGCGTCATGAACGAGCTCGAACAGGCCAGCGCGACGATCATGGCGAAGGGGTAGGGCGAGGCGTGGAGTTCTTCGGCGATGGCCAGCGCCACCGGGATCAGCAGCACGGCATTGGCGGTGCCCGAGACGAACAGCCCGAGCACCACGGTGATGGCGAAGAGCAGGGCGAGCATCGAGTAAACGCCGGTATTGGCGGTCAGGCCGACCAGCGCGTGCGCCGCCAGATCGACGCCGCCGGTGCGCTCAAGTGCGATGGCGAAAGGCAGCATGCCGACGATCATGATCAGGCTCTTCCACTGGATCGAGCGGTAGGCCTGGTCGAGGTCGATGCACTTGAACAGGCCCATCATCAGGCAGCCGATCAACGCCGCGTGAACATTGGGCACGATGCCGGTCGCCATCAGGGCGACGACGACGACCAGCGTGAAGACGGCGAACGGCGACTTGCTGGCGGCCGGCATGATCTCCTCGAATTCGCGCGGCAGATTGAGCACCACCAGGTCCTTGCTCTCCTCCTGCAACTGGCGAATGGTTTTCCACGGGCCGACGAGGAGCAGGGTGTCGCCGACCTTGAGAACCACCTCGCGCAGGTTGAAAGGCTTGCGCGCCACCTTGCCGCGCCGGACACCGATGATCTTCAGGACCGAATCGCCGATCAGTTCCGCCTCGGCGACGGTCTTGCGAACGAAGGCGGAGTCTTCCGGCAGGATGACTTCTACCATGCCGACGGTGTTGGCGCGGTCGATGAAATAGCGTCCGGTATTGGGCAGCGGGTCGACCTTGTAGCGTTCGTACATTTCCGACACTTCGAACGGCGGCAGGTCGAGGTCGAGCAGCACGATGTCGCCGGCCTCGAAACGCAGGTCGGGCGAGCGGGTCAGCAGGCGCCGCTCGCGACCGCTGCCGCGTTCCAGAAGAATGAGCCGGACGCCAACCTGATTGAGCAGCCCCAGGTCCCCCAGCACCTGCCCGCACAAGGGGGAATCGGGGCGAATCCGGGCCCGGTATTCGCGCTCCGCCAGCTGGTAGCGCTTGACCCATTTCTTCATCTTCGGGCGCGGGTGCACGAAATCGTCGTCGCTGTTTCCCTGCGGCAGCCGGTGTCGGGCGTAGTGCATGTAGAGAATGCTGAGCAGCAGGATCGGCACGCCAAACGGCGTGAATGAGAAGAAGCCGAAACCTTCGGCGCCGTGGCGCACCAACTCGTAGTTGATGATCAGGTTGGGCGAAGTGGCGACCAGCGTCAGCATGCCGCTGACCAGCGCCGCGTAGGCCATCGGCATCATCAGCTGGCTGGGCGCCGTGCGGGTGCGGATGGCGATGCGCATCACCACCGGGATGAACATGGCGACGATGCCGGTCGAGCTCATGAAGGCGCCGAGCAAGGCGGCGCACAGCATCAGCAGTGCCAGCTGGCGCCGGGGTTCGTCGCCGCCGCGGGTCACCAGCCAGTCGCCGATGCGGCGGGCGACGCCGGCCCGTGCCAGCGCCTCGCCGACGACGAACATGGCGGCGATGAGCACGATATTCGGGTTGGCAAAGCCGGCAATCGCCTCGTTGACGGTAACGACACCGGTGAACGGCAAGGCCACCATGGCGATCAGGGCGACGGCATCCGCCCGTGGCCGGTTCAGCGCGAACATCACGATGGCGATGCCGAGCAGCAACAGGACGAGCAGCAGGTCAGCGTTCATTGATGATGAATCGGTTGCCCATGGGTGTCGCCAAGGATACTCCATGCGCGAATCGTTTGATTCCTGCTGTCGTCCGGCCGGTTGCGGTCGACCCCGGAAAATGGGCAAAAATTGCACGTCGCCCAGGTGAGCCAGCAGTTCGCGCCTTGCGGCGTCGTGGTTGCAGAAGTAGGATGAACATTCAAAACAAGAAACAGGGGACGAACATGCGTATCCGCACCGGCATGCTGGCCGCCATGGCTTTTTCACTGTTGCTTTCCCTGTTTGCGCAGGCGGCCGACGCGCCGCCACAGACGCCGACAAAAACGCCCACCAAGCCGCGCCATCTCCCGTTGTCTGTAAAGCCCTGGAAGGGCGACTTCGAGCAAATGATCGAGCGCCGGATGATCCGCGTTCTGGTTCCCTACAGCCGCACGCTCTATTTCAACGAGCGTGGCCGCGAGCGCGGCATCTCGGCGGACAGCGTGCGCGAGTTCGAGCGCTATCTGAACAAGAAATACGCCGCACAGCTCGGCAAGCGGCCGCTGACCGTCTACATCATCCCGACCACGCGCGACAAGCTGCTGTCGGGCCTCGTCGCCGGCATTGGCGACATTGCCGTAGGCAACCTGACGATCACCGACGAGCGCCTGCAGATCACCGACTTCGTCGCCGTCAGTGACCAGAAGCCGGTCGCCGAAATCGTGCTGACCGGCGTCGGGGTGCCCGAACTGACCTCGCCGGAAGCGCTTTCCGGCCGCACCGTTCATGTGCGGCCGTCGAGCAGCTATCACGACAGCCTGGAGGATCTCAACGAGCAGCTCAAGAAGGCGGGCAAGGCGCCGGTCAGGATCGTGCTGGTGCCCGATGCGCTGGAAGACGAAGACATGATGGAGATGCTCGACGCCGGCGTGCTCGAAGCCATCGTCGTCGACGACTGGAAGGCCAGGATGTGGGCGCAGGTGCTGCCGAAAATCAAGCTGCACCCGCAGGCGGCGGTGCGCAGCGGCGGGCAGATCGGCTGGGCCGTGCGCAAGGGCAGTCCTCAGTTGGAGGCGGCCCTCGGCGATTTCTTCAACAACGATGCGAAGAAATCGAGCCTGACCCAGCAATTGGTCAATACCTACACCAAGCGCGTCCGGCAGTTCCGCAGCCCCGCCGAAGAAGCCGACCGCAAGCGCTTCGAGGAAACCATCGGCTTCTTCCGCAAATACGGCAGCAAGTACGATTTCGACCCGCTGATGCTGGCCGCCCAGGGCTTCCAGGAATCGCAGCTTGACCAGAATGCGCGCAGCCACGTCGGCGCCGTCGGCATCATGCAGATCATGCCGGCCACCGGCTCCTCGCTCGGCGTCGGCAGCATCCATGTCACCGAATCGAACATCCACGCCGGCACCAAGTACATGGATCAGCTGATGAGCAAATATTTCCCCGACGCGAAATTCAGCGAATCGAACCGCCCGCTGTTCGCCTTCGCCAGCTATAACGCCGGCCCGGGGAACATCTCGAAGATGCGCAAGGAAGCGGCAAAGCGCGGGCTCGATCCCGACAAATGGTTCAATAACGTCGAAATCATCGTCGCCGAAAAGATCGGTAAGGAAACCACGACCTACGTGCGCAACATCTACAAGTACTACGCCGCCTATCGTCTGACGCAGGAAGCCGAAGAAGCCTCGCGCCTTTCACGGGAGAAGGTGGTGCCGGGTGGCAAGTGATTTACGGTGGTGGGGCGAGCTTGGTTGTGGTTACAACGGTTGGCAAGACTGGCTGAAATCTGGTGCATTTTTGCCGGTTTTTTCGGGTCGACCGTAACAGGGTGGAGGGAATCCATTGTCTGTTTCCTGTTGTTCCAGGATGCGATCGGCTGTCGTAAGCGCTAACGTTTGAGTTAGGCGCGGCCACGTTGATGGCAAAGCAAGCGTGAACCCTCATGCTTTCTCCATGAAAAGGTATGGACCGTCTGGTCCTATGTCCTCTCGAAGAGCTACCCAGCCCTGCGCCTGATAAAACTGTATTGCGTTTGAATTGGCCGTCAAGCACTTGAGCGTTGGGGGTTTATGGAAGTATCCAGCGCATCCGTTCAGAAGTGCTTGGCCTATTCCCGTGCGTTTTGCAGATGGATGCACAAAGAGATTGTGCAGAAAGCTATCCGGCTCCCATATGGACGCAAAGCCAACAACTGCACCCGCTACCTCGGCAACCAAAACCCGCTCACCCTTAGTGTGCGCATCAAAATCGGCAAGTTGATGACGATCAATCGACACCCAGCGAAAAGCAGATTTTCGAGATGCCGCATACAAGCTGCGAAGCGCCTCCCGATCTGACTCTTCAAACTCACGAATAATGATGTGCATGAAAAGCCTAACGTAGAACTAACCGGCGCTACGCGGCTTTATCGCGCAGCGTCCAGCGACCGAAGGGAGCGAGGTTGAGCGCCATTTTAGGTTGCTTTTACGCCCCGAACTTTGTAGCCGACAAAACAGAGTAATAAGCCAATGCTCGACCACAGGCCGAAAGCAAAAACTCTTGCGACTGTTTCGCCGAGCGATTGCGATGCCAAGAGTATGAGGCCGCATACCGCACGGCATGTGCCGCTGCCATTTGGTAGTGGTTGGCTACCGATGAGATAGCGTGCCCCGTAGAAAACGCCGAATGCTCCCAATAAGAGCAAGACTATGCCCATAGGTTTGAAACTGAGCTTATGCCCCGGCACCAAGCGCTTTTCGGTGTGCTCCTTGAGTGCCAGTGTCAATGCGAGAAGAAACGCCAAAAAGCCAATGAAGACGAGAATGCTCGTAATGTCGGGGGTCGGCTGAAAAATTAGCGCTGCAAGCGTAACTCCGCCCGCGCCAAGAATTACGAGTTGTAGAAGGATGCGTAGAGCCTTCATTGAACCAACCTAACGTTGAAAATCACCGGACGGAGGCAAGCGTGGCTTGCCGGAGGTACGGTGGATTGTGATGTTAGGCGCTGCCGACACGTAACACGCCTTTCATATCGTCTGTCATTTTGTAACAGTCATCCCTGATTTCTCGCATAAGGTCATGGCGTGGCTGAACTAATGGTTTCGCTGTGCAATGGTCAAATTCTTTTGCCGTCTTCCATTCGTCATTAAGAGAAAGGAGCTTGAGAGATCGGTCGAAAACACTATTCATTCGAACAGAGATGTTCTCTGAAAAATAGAATTCACTTAACTCGACAATTTCTGCAAACCTCCATACCTCTTCTTCTTTGATATTGGTGCCTTGCCCAGTGATATGTACACGAAACCTCGAGAGGCCTGAATAAACCTTCAAGCGATTCTCGTGAAGTGAAATTTCATTGGCTTTTTTGGCTGCGGTTGCTTGCCAGCGCGCATATACAGCAGCCAAGATTGCTGCAAAGGCAGAACAAAGAGAGATCAGGCTTCCCGGATCCATAAGTGCCTAACGTGATGCAGACGGCGTTTTTGACGTATACGCCGGACGACCGCCGTATAAGCCGGCAAACGCGGCGCCGTGAAATGCGCTTGGCGCATGACTTTGCAGGGGGATGCAATACGTATTCATGGTGATATTTTTCCGGGAATTGCGTCACGCCTAAAAGCAGTCCGCCGCCTTCTGCAAGCGGGTTTGTGGAGTAATTCGTTGCATGCACAGGAGCATAATTGTCGGTGCGACTCATGTCGAGTGAATTCACCCGTTGTCATCTTCCTTGGTGCAAAAAGCCATTGCTGAGAAGCCTCGCGGCAATTTTCTGCACCCTGTTGCGGTCGACCCCGGAAAAAGGCCAAAAATCAAAATTGCCGGTCGGCTAGCAACTCGCCGTTATCACCACGCGCTTCGCTCCGGCGCCTTATCGATTCGAGTCTCCGCAAAGTGCTCGGCCAAAAAATCGAGAAAGACGCGGACGGTGGCGGAGAGGTGGTGGCGTTGCGGGTAGATGGCGTGGATGTCCGCCGAATTGCCGATCCAGGGGTCGAGAACGCGCAGCAGTTGGCCGGCGCGCAGGTAGGCGGCGACATCCCATTCCGAACGCAGCACGATGCCGTGGCCGGCGAGCGCCCAGTCGACGGCGATTTCGCCGTGGTTGGTGCTGAGCGGGCCGCGTACCTTGACCATGATTTGCTGCTTGCCGTCGGTGAGTTGCCAGTTGTTGAAGGCGGCGTTGTTTTCGCGGATGACGATGCAGGCGTGGTTTTGCAGATTGCGCGGCTGGGCAGGGTGGCCGTGCTGGGTGAGGTAGGCCGGGGCGGCGCACAGCAGGCGGCGGTTGCTGGCGATCTTGCGCGCCAGGATGCGGGCGTCGGGCGGGGCGCCGAAGCGGATGCCGATGTCCATCGCGTGCTCGGTCAGGTCGAGTGGGCGGTCGGTGAGTTGGAGGACGATTTCGACATCCGGCCAGCTTTTGGCGAATTGCGAAACCAGCGGCGCCAGATGGCGGCGGCCGAAGCCGAACGTGGCGTTGATGCGTAGCATGCCGCGCGGCGTTGCGCGGCTGGCGGCCAGCGAGCGTTCGAGGCTTTCGATGTCGCGCAGGATTTGCTCGCCGTCTTCGAGGTAACGCTCGCCTTCGGGGGTCAGGCTCAGGCGGCGCGTGGTGCGGTTGAGCAGGCGCACGCCGAGGCGTTTTTCGAGTGCGGCGAGGCGCCGGCTGACGGCGGGCGGCGTCACGCCCAGCGCCTGCGCGGCAGCAGCGAGGCTGGGCTGGCGGGCGAGCAGGGCGAAGAAACCGAGATCGGCAGCGTCGGCCATTATTGCATCAAAGTTAATAATGTATTGATTGTGCAGCCATTGTAGCTTTCGCTGCCATGAATATCATGTGCTTTTCCAAGTCGACCGCAACCGGCATGCATTTCCTCCCGCTCAACGAACTTATCGTCACGCTCGCCCTCGGCGCCGGCCTTGGCTTCTTTGGTGGGCTCTTCGGTATTGGCGGCGGCATCATCGCCATTCCGCTGCTGGTGCTCGGTTTCGGCATGGAGCAGCCGCTGGCGCAGGGTACGGCGCTGGTGCTGATGGTGCCGAACCTGCTGGTCGGCTGGTGGCGCTACAACCAGCGCCATCCGCTGGCCTGGCGCCAGGCGGCGCTGATCGGCTTGTCGGCGACGCTGACGACGTGGCTGGTGGCGCATTTTGCGGCGCGCCTCGATCCTGACCTGTTGCGCCAGTTGTTCAGCATCTTCATCGGCGCTCTGGCGCTGCGCATGTTGCGGCGGCGCCATGCTCACGGTGGCGCCGAGCGGCCGCTCAAGCTGCGCGCCTTGCCGCTGGTTGGCATGGCCGGGGGCAGCAGCATGGGCTTGCTCGGCATTGGCGGCGGCCTGGTGGCAACGCCCTTGCTGTCGGGCTGGCTGGGGCAGCGGCAGACGGTGGCGCAAAGCCTGTCGCTGGCGCTGGTGGCGCCGAGTTCGGTGGTGGCGCTGGCAACCTATGCCGGGGCGCAACGGGTGGACTGGTCGCTCGGCCTGCCGCTGGCGATTGGCGGGCTGTTTACCGTCTCAGCCGGTGTCGCGCTCGCCCACAAGCTGCCGGAAAAGCGGATGCGCGCCGCTTTCGCCTGGATGTTGGCGGCGACGGCGCTCTGGCTGTTTGTCGGGAGCTTTTTTCGCACCTGATTGGCGTTCGGGCGCATGGGTTGCCAGGTCGTGAAATGGCGGCCCATCTGCTAAGATTCGCCCCAATTTTTCAGGCGTTTCTTCTTGGCTTCCCTCCCGGAAATTTTCTCTCCCGACGGCCCGCTGGCACAGGCGATCAGCGGCTACCGCGTGCGCGGGCAGCAGCTCGAAATGGCCGAACGAATCGCTGCCGCCATCGATGCCTGCTCGGTTTTTATCGCCGAAGCGGGCACCGGCACGGGCAAGACTTTCGCCTATCTGGTGCCGGCGCTGCGTTCCGGCGGCAAGGTGATCGTCTCGACCGGCACCAAGACCTTGCAGGATCAGTTGTTCAACAAAGACCTGCCGATGGTGCGCGATGCCTTGAAGGCGCCGGTCAAGATCGCCTTGCTCAAGGGGCGCGCCAACTACGTTTGCCCCTACCACTTGGAGCGCGCACTGGCCGATGGCCGTTTCCTGACCCGCGAGGACGCCGCCGACGCGCGCCGCATTGCGGTGTTCGCCAAGGTGACGAAGAGCGGCGACAAGGCGGAGTGTCTGGAGGTTTCGGAAAACTCGCCGGTCTGGAACCACGCGACGTCGACGCGTGAAAACTGCCTCGGCCAGGATTGCCCGGATTACAAGGATTGCTTCGTCATGCTGGCGCGGCGCGAGGCGATGGCGGCCGACTTGGTGGTAGTCAATCACCATTTGTTCTTTGCCGATGTGATGCTGCGCGACGAGGGCATGGCCGAGTTGCTGCCGGCCTGCAACACGGTGATTTTCGACGAGGCGCACCAGTTGCCCGAAGTGGCGACGCTGTTCTTCGGCGATACCGTATCGACGGCGCAGATTCTCGATCTCGCTCGTGACGCGCGTTCCGAAGGCCTGACCAACGCCCGCGACTGCCTCGACCTGCAAACCGGCAGCAAGGCGCTGGAAAAGGTGGCCAAGGACTTGCGGCTGGCCGTCGGCATCGACGCCGGGCGCTTCTCCTACGGTCAACTGCTGGAAAAGCCCGAATTTGCCCCGGCCCTCAAGCTGCTGGAAGACGAGGTCGCCAAGTTCGCGGCCATCCTCGAAACCCAGGCCGAACGTGCCGAAGGGCTGGAGAAATGCTGGCAGCGGGCGCTCGAACTGGTGCAGCGCCTCGGCCACTGGCAGAAGGTTGCCGACGACGGCTACGTGCGCTGGGCCGAAGCCTTCACGCAATCGCTGCAACTCAATTCGACGCCGCTCAATGTGGCCGAGATTTTCCGGAAGCAGATGGGCGGTCACCCGCGCGCCTGGATTTTCACCTCGGCGACGCTCGCCGTGCAGGGCAAGTTCCACCATTACTGCGCCGAACTCGGCCTTGGCGAGCCGGAATCGGCGTGCTGGGAAAGCCCCTTCGATTACGGCAAGCAGGCGGTGCTTTACGCGCCGCTCGGCATGCCGGAGCCGAATTCGTATGGCTATACCGACGCCGTTGTCGATGCCGCCTTTCCGGCGGTAATAGCAGCCGGCGGTGGCGCCTTCTTTTTGTGCACCAGCCTGCGTGCCATGCGCCGCACGCACGAACTGCTGAAAGCGCGGCTGGAGGACGAAGGCCACGACATGCCGCTGCTGTTGCAGGGCGAGGGCAGCAAGAACGACCTGCTGCAACGCTTCCGCCACCTCGGCAACGCCATCCTGGTCGGCAGCCAGAGCTTCTGGGAAGGTGTCGATGTGCGCGGCGAGGCATTGTCGCTGGTCGTCATCGACAAGATTCCGTTTGCGCCGCCCGACGACCCGGTGCTCGCCGCGCGCATCGAGCAGATGAAGCAGCAGGGGCGCAACGCTTTCATCGAATACCAGTTGCCGCGCGCGGTCATCAACGTCAAGCAGGGCGCCGGCCGGCTGATCCGCGACGAAACCGACATGGGCGTCCTGATGATCTGCGATCCGCGACTCATATCAAAGCCCTATGGCCGCAAGGTGTGGCAAAGTCTGCCGCCGATGAAGCGAACCAAGGAACTCTCCGCAGTGCTGAATTTTTTTGCCGGCCGTGGCGTCGCAGTGCCATGACCACGATTCCGCATTCGCTAACCGATAGCGATGTCCGCTGGGTGCTTCCCATGCGGAATTTTTCCGGCATTCATCGGTTTTGGAGGGGAGCAACTGCTGGGGTTACACTTTTTTTCTTGGTCTTCGCTTGGGCAGCGGCGCCAGTTCCCTTCCTTCAGTATTTCATCGGCGGGCTACTCGGGTTGCTTGCCGTTGCTGTCATGGTTTCCCTGTGGAATCGGGTTGAGCGGACCGAAATCGATTTCGCAGCAGGGAGCGTAACTCACCATTTTTGGCTACGAGGTTTGCGGCAACCGGCAGTTCGGTGCCTTGCTGATTTTGAAATCGTAATCTCGGATTTGAACATCGGTAAATACGGGGCTAACTGGATTTCAGTTGCCTTGAGCGGCCGCAACGGATCGTTTGAACTAGCGCGCTTCGAGCCCGGAGAGGCGTTGGCCAGGGATCAGGCAGATGCCAAGCTGCTGCGCGAACGGTTGGCGAAACGACTGTCTTTGCGCGACATTGGCGTCGTCTGAGGAATGGGATGATGAAGACCACTTTCGATCAAATCCTTGAGCGCCAGCCGCAACTGTTTTCCGCCGCCAATCTGCATCTGCCAGCCGCCGCCGGCCAGGGCATGGTGGCGCTGATTGCCGCCATCGAGGCGGTGATTGCGCTGCCGGCCTATCGGGCCCACGCGCTGGCTCAGGCGCCGGCCATCGCCCGCGTGCCGGTGGCCGCGCGCGGGGTGTTCATGGGCTACGACTTTCACCTGACCGCCAGCGGCCCGAAGCTGATCGAGATCAACACCAACGCCGGCGGCGGGCTACTCAATGCCTATCTTTTGGCGGCGCACGGGGAAGGCGATGCGGGGGCGACGATTCGCGCGGCGTATGTGGAAATGTTCCGCGAGGAATGGCGTCTGGCGCGTGGCGCGGCGCCCTTGCGGCGCATCGCCATCGTTGATGAAAACCCGGCAGCGCAGTTCCTGGCGCCCGAATTCGAGCTGTTCCGGCAGTTGTTCGAAGAACACGGTATCGCCGCCGTGATCGCCGATCCGCAGGAGCTGCGCTGGGATGGCCGGCAACTGCTGCATGACGGCCAGCCGGTGGACATGATCTACAACCGCCTCACCGATTTTGCCCTCGATCTTCCCGTCGACCGCGACATACGCGCTGCCTATGAAGCCGGGGCCGTGGTGCTGACGCCGCACCCGCAGGCACATGCGCTATATGCCGACAAGCGCAACCTGATGCTGCTTTCGGACGACGCGGCCTTGAGCGCGCTGGGTGTTGGCGAGGTGACTCGCGCCGTGCTGCTGGCTGGCGTTCCGCGGACAGTTGCGGTCGACCCCGAAAAAGAGGCATTTTTCTGGGACGGGCGCAAAAACTGGTTTTTCAAGCCGCCAGCCGGCTTTGGCAGCCGCGCCGCCTATCGCGGCGACAAGCTGACCAAGCGCGTTTTCGAGGAAATCCTGCATGGCGGTTACATCGCCCAGGAAATCGCGCCGCCGTCCGAGCATGTCGTGCTGGTCGATGGCGTCGAGCAGACCATGAAAGCCGACATCCGCTGTTACGTTTACGCGGGCGGGGTGCAGCTTGTCGCCGCCCGCCTGTACCAGGGTCAGACCACCAATTTCCGCACGCCGGGCGGCGGTTTCGCGCCGGTGTTCTTTTCCTGAGCGAGTAAAATTCCGCCATGAAAATCTTTGGCATCGCCGGGTATTCCGGCTCCGGCAAGACGACCCTGCTGGAAAAGCTCATCCCCCAGCTCACCGCGCGCGGCCTCAAGGTATCGGTCATCAAGCACGCCCACCACGGTTTCGACATCGACCGCCCGGGCAAGGATTCGCATCGCCACCGCGAGGCCGGCGCCACCGAGGTCATGCTTTCCTGTAGCGACCGCTGGGCCTTGATGCACGAGCGCCGCGACGAAGCCGAGCCGACGCTGAACGAGCTGATCGGCCACCTCTCGCCCTGCGACCTGGTGTTGATCGAAGGCTTCAAGCAGGAACCGGTGCCGAAACTGGAAGTCTATCGGCCGGAGAACGGCAAACCGCCCTTGTTCCCCGAACGCAGCGACATCGTCGCCGTCGCCAGCGATGCCGACATCGCCACCGACCTGCCGCGGCTGCCGCTGAACGACGTCGGAGCCATTGCCGACTTTGTGTTGAACCATCTCCAATTGAATTTGCAGGAACGCGCATGCTGAGTTTCGAACAAGCCCTGGAAAAACTGCTGGCCGCCGCGCAGCCGGTCGAAGAAGTGCGCTCGCTGCCGCTGACCGCCGCCGCCGGCCGCATTCTGGCCCTTGCGCAGCAGTCGACCGTAGCCGTGCCGCCGCTGGCCAATTCGGCGATGGACGGCTATGCCGTACGCACCGCCGACGTCACCGCCGCCGGCGTTTCCCTGCCGGTCAGCCAGCGCATCCCGGCCGGGACGGTGGGCACGACCCTGCAGCCGGGTACCGCGGCCCGCATCTTCACCGGCGCCCCGGTCCCGGCCGGTGCCGACGCCGTGGTGATGCAGGAACGCTGCGAG
>JAEUOH010000076.1 GCA_016790845.1 Dechloromonas sp. | reverse complement strand
TTATGCGGCAAAAACTGGCTTCCAGCGGCGTCTGGCGGGCGGCGATGTTCTTTATCGCAGCCATTGCACTGCTTGCCGGATTCGACAGCTTGGCAGGAGGGCTGGTGATCGGTGCAATTGGGTTGTTTGCCGGCAGTCTGCTACAAGCCATGCGCCTGTCGCGGTCGACGCGGTAAAATTGCCGTTTTTCGCTTTCCAGGTTTTCACGCCATGCGCTACATCTCGACTCGCGGCCAGTCCGCGCCCCAGGCTTTCTGCGACATTCTTCTCGGTGGCCTGGCCCCGGACGGCGGTCTCTACCTGCCGGAAGCCTATCCGCAGATCACCCGCGCCGAGCTCGACGCCTGGCGCAAGCTGTCGTATGCCGATCTGGCCTACGAAATCCTCTCCAAATTCATCACCGACATTCCGCCGGCTGATCTCAAGGCCATCGTCGCCAAGACCTACACCGCCGAGGTCTATCGCTTTACGCGCAATGGCGGCAATGCCGCTGAAATCACCCCGCTGACCCGGCTCGAAGACGGCCTGTACACGCAAGAGCTCTCCAACGGCCCGACGCTCGCCTTCAAGGATATGGCGATGCAGCTTTTGGGCAATCTCTTCGAGTACGTGCTCGACCAGCGTGGCCAATCGATCAACATCCTCGGCGCGACTTCCGGTGACACCGGCTCGGCCGCCGAATACGCGATGCGCGGCAAGCATAACGTCAAGGTCTTCATGCTCTCGCCGGATGGCAAGATGAGCGCCTTCCAGCGGGCGCAAATGTACTCGCTGACCGACGCCAACATCTTCAACATCGCCGTGCGCGGCATGTTTGACGATGCCCAGGACATCGTCAAGGCGGTTTCCAACGACGCCGAATTCAAGGCCAGGTACAAGATCGGTGCGGTCAATTCGATCAACTGGGCGCGTGTTGCCGCGCAGATCGTTTATTACTTCCAGGGCTATTTCCTGGCGACGAAGAGCAACGACGAGCAGGTGGCCTTCTGTGTGCCGTCGGGCAACTTCGGCAACATTTGCGCCGGCCATATCGCCCGCCAGATGGGCCTGCCGATTGCCAGGCTGGTGCTCGCCACCAACGAAAACGACGTGCTCGACGAATTCTTCAAGACCGGCATCTATCGTCCGCGCACTTCGGCAGAAACCAACGTCACCTCCAGCCCCTCGATGGACATTTCCAAGGCTTCCAACTTCGAGCGTTTCGTTTTCGACCTCGTTGGCCGCGACGCCAACGTGGTGCGCGAATTGTGGGCCAAGGTCGATAAAGGCGAGGCCTTCGACCTGTCTGCCACGGTCTACTGGCAAAACATGCCGAAATTCGCCTTCACCTCGGGTCGCAGCACGCACGCCAACCGGCTCGCCACCATCCGCATGGCCAACGAAAAGTACGGCGTGATGCTCGATACCCACACCGCCGATGGTCTCAAGGTGGCGCTCGAAAACCGCACCGCCGGCCAGACCATGATCGTGCTCGAAACCGCCCAACCGGCCAAGTTCGAGGAAACCATCCGCGAAGCCCTGAACACCGAGCCGGTGCGCCCGGCGGAACTGAACGGCATCGAAAAGCTCGAGCAGCACGTGGTGGTCATGGACCCGGACGTGAATGCGATCAAGCAGTTCATCGTCGAGCGGGTGTGAGCATTACCCGACGTTCAAAAGGGGGCAGCCCGGGCTGCCCTTTTTTACGTCCTCAAAAATACCAGGCGACTGCGGCCCGGAAGCGGCCATCCTGAATCACGGGCACAACGACGGTCGTCGTCAAACCGGCGGCGGACGCGGCCTTGGCGGCGGCACCGGGTTCGAAGAGCAGACTGGCGCGCACCATCGGAATGCCTTTCTGCCAGGCTTCTCCCAGTGCGCCTTCGCCGGCGGCAATGCGCGCATCGCCGTGACATTCGGCCAGATGCGGCTGCTGGTCGCAATCGCCGGCACCGAAGCGCAGGGCGCTGCCATCGTCAGTCGGCACCCAGATCTCGAAGCGGCGGGCGATCGGCGTGCCCAGGGCAGAGAGGAACGTCATGACGACTGTCTGCCGGTTGTCGAACGAGCACGGTATGCCGACACCCTTGCTGATGCCGATCTTGACGTCGCTGTCGCGGCGCAGGGTGCGCTTTGAACTGAGCAGATCCTGCATGATGACCGGCATGCCGCTCTGCCAGACCGTGCCGGGCAGGCCGAAGCCGGGACGGAACTTGGTGTGGCGGGCCGTCCATTCGAACATTTCGGCAGTGCCGTAGTAGCCGTCGTCCATGCCCATGTCGAAGGAGTCGGCGGGGGTGTTGCTCCAGATTTCGATACCGCCGACATTGTCCACGTCGTCGCCGATGAAGAAGACAATCACGGCCTGCAGGTAGTCGCCGGCAAAGATCGGCAGCGCGATGCCGGCGGTCAGCCCGGCCTTTTTGGCCGCCTCGGTACGCAGGAAATAGGAATTGTCGAAGCTGTGCAGGATCACCGGTCGCCGGGCCGCCCAGGCCTTGCCAGGCAGGCCTTCATCGTAGGCGAAGGAAATGGTTTCGCTGGCGCCCTTGAAGTCGGCGAGTTCGCCGTAGAGGCCGTCGAAGAATTCGAGATGGGTGTGCTGTTTGTTCGGTACCCAGATTTCGGTTACCCGGATCAATGTTTTCATGGTTTGTCGCAATCCTGACAAGGGTTGTATGAAAGACCTTCTTGCCGGTGTCGCCGTTGACTCCCGAATGTGGCGCGTAGCGCGATGGCACTGTGCATCGCTGCGTCCGGGCGCCGTTGCCCGGAATGGATGGAAGCAAGTTTCAAACCGGTATTTGCGCCAGGTTGACGACGATCTGTTCG
>JAEUOH010000072.1 GCA_016790845.1 Dechloromonas sp. | reverse complement strand
GTTTCGCGGGCCAGTTCGCGCGCCTTCTCGCAGCCGTCGGCAATGATGTTCTTGACCAATGAGGGATCATCCAGATACAGCTGCGCCCGCTCGCGCATCGGCACCTGTTCACGCAGGATACCGTCGATCACCGGCTGCTTGCATTCGATGCAGCCGATGCCGGCGGTGCGGCAGCCGACCTGCACCCATTCCTTGCAGGCATCGTTGGAATAGACCTGGTGCAGTTGCCAGACCGGGCACTTGGTCGGTTCGCCCGGATCGTGGCGACGGACGCGCGCCGGGTCGGTCGGCATGCTGCGCACCTTCTTGGTCACCGATTCCTCGGATTCGCGCATGGTGATCGTGTTGTGGTACGACTTGGACATCTTCTGGCCGTCGAGGCCCGGCATCTTCGATTCCTCAGTCAACAGGTAGCCCGGTTCGACCAGGATCATCTTGCCGGTGCCTTCGAGGAAGCCGAACAGCCGCTCGCGGTCGACCGCCGAAAGATGCTGGATTTCATTGAGCATGGCCTTGGCCTGCTCGACCGCCTCCTTGTCGCCGTTCTGCTGGAAGCGGACGCGCAGGTCTTCGTAAAGCCGGGCCTTCTTGCTGCCCAGCTTCTTGACCGCCTCGCGCGCCTTGTCCTCGAAACCCGGCTCGCGGCCGTACATGTGGTTGAAGCGGCGTGCCAGTTCGCGCGTGAATTCGACGTGGGGAATCTGGTCCTCGCCGACCGGCACCTTGTCGGCGCGGTAGATCAGGATGTCGGCGCTCATCAGCAGCGGATAGCCGAGGAAACCGTAGGTCGTCAGATCCTTGCCGGCCAGCTTTTCCTGTTGATCCTTGTAGGTCGGCACCCGTTCCAGCCAGCCGAGCGGCGTCATCATCGACATCAGCAGATGCAGTTCGGCATGCTCGGGCACCCGCGACTGGATGAACAGCGTGGCCTGGTGAGGGTCGACGCCGGCCGCCAGCCAGTCGATGACCATGTCCCAGCTCGCCTGCTCGATGCCCTGCGGGTTGTCGTACTGTGTGGTCAGCGCATGCCAGTCGGCAACGAAGAACAGGCAGGGATATTCATGCTGGAGCCGCACCCAGTTCTTGAGAACGCCGTGGTAATGGCCAAGGTGCAGCGCGCCGGTGGGGCGCATGCCGGAAAGAACACGTTCTGCGTACATAATCGATCAGTAAAGCCCAAAAATGGATTCGATGGCCCGCGCGACGAGGGTCACTAGCGGATTCATGACGTCGCCGAGAATACCGGTGAACAACAGGAGCAGCAAAATCGGGAAGCCCCAACGCTCGAGCTTGGCGAACTGCCAGGCCTGTTTGTGTGGCAACAGGCTGACGGCGATACGCCCGCCGTCGAGCGGCGGCAAAG
The DNA here is from genome assembly GCA_016790845.1 of Dechloromonas sp. Lineage (GTDB taxonomy): Bacteria > Pseudomonadota > Gammaproteobacteria > Burkholderiales > Rhodocyclaceae > Azonexus. The sequence goes on along the minus strand of JAEUOH010000072.1, from coordinate 51,408 downwards.
GCAAAAGATTGAGCACCATCAGCACGCAATTGACGATGATGCCGATCTTGCTCATCTCGGTCAGCGGCAGCGTGAACAGGTTGCCCGGCATCACCCAGGCCAGTTTTAGCAGCAAGGCCCAGCAGCACGCCATGAACAGGTTGGCGGCCGGCCCGGCGGCGGCAACCCAGAACATGTCCTTCTTCGGATTGCGCAGGCGGTTGAAATCGACCGGCACCGGCTTGGCGTAGCCGAACAGGAAGCTGCCACCGGAAAACAGCAGAATGGCGGCCGGAATCAGCACGGTACCGACCGGATCGATGTGCCGTAGCGGATTGAGACTGATGCGACCGAGCTGCCAGGCGGTGGGGTCGCCGAAGTGGCGGGCGGCGTAGCCGTGGGCTGCTTCGTGCAAGGTAATCGCAAAAATTACCGGCAAGGCGGCGACGGCGATGGTCTGGATCAGCGCATTGATGTCCATGTCAGTCCAGGCCGAAAGGCGCAAGCGGGCCGCGACCGGCACGTACCAGCTCGGGTGCCGAACCGGTCAGGTCGATGATGGTGGTCGGCTCGGTGCCGCAGTGGCCGGCGTCGAGAATCAGCTGAATCTGGTCGTCCAGGCGATCCTGGATCTCCCAGCCTTCGGTCAGCGGTGCTTCGTCACCCGGCAATTGCAGGGTCGTCGTCAGCAGCGGCTCGTTCAGCTCCTCCAGCAGCGCCAGCGCCACCGGGTGGTCGGGCACGCGCAACCCGATCGTCTTGCGCTTGGGGTGCAGCACGCGGCGCGGCAGTTCCTTGGTGCCTTCGAGAATGAAGGTGTAGCTGCCCGGCGTCGTCGCCTTGAGCAACCGGTACTGGGCGTTGTCGACGCGGGCGAAATGGGCGATTTCCGAGAGATCGCGCACCATCAATGTCAGGTGATGGCGCTCGTCCATCTGGCGAATCAGGCGAATGCGATCCATCGCCTGCTTGTCGCCGAGATGGCAGCCGAGGGCGTAACAGGAATCCGTCGGCAGCGCGACGACCGCACCGTCGCGGATGAACTGCGCGGCCTGGACCAGCAGGCGCTGTTGCGGCGAATCCGGATGGATATTGACGACACGAGCCATGAATCAGCGCACCAGCCGCCAGACCGGCTTGAGGTCTTCCGGCAACTGCGGCAGCTTGCCGAGATCGACATAGCTTTCCGCCGGGCCGTGGAAATCGGAACCGCGCGAGGCATGGAAGGCGTAGTGACGCGCCAGACGGGCGAAGTGCAGCACATGATCGGGCGAATGGCTGCCACAGGTCACCTCGATACCCTGCCCGCCCAGATCCTTGAAATCGCCGAGGAATTGCCGCGTCTGCGCGCCGGACATCTTGTAGCGTCCGGGATGCGCGACCACCGCCACACCGCCGGCCGCATTGATCCAGCCGACCGCTTCCGCCAGCGTCGCCCAGCGATGGTCGACATAGCCCGGCTTGCCCGGCGTCAGGTAATGTTGAAAAACCCCCGGCACGTCGCGAGCGATACCGATCGACACCAGGTAGCGGGCAAAATGGGCCCGCGAAATCAGGCTGGGATTGGTGACGAAACACATGGCGCCTTCATAGACGCCCGGGATTCCGATGTCGGCCAGCGCCTCACCCATCCGCTTCGCCCGCTCGCTGCGCCCGAGGCGCAATTCGTCCAGACCGCCGGACAACGCGGGGTGCGCGGGATCGAAGCCGAGGCCAACGATGTGGATGGGTATCCCCTGCCATTCGATGGAGATTTCCACGCCAGTCACGAAACGCATGCCGACTTCCTCGGCCGCCGCACGAGCGATGGCGAGCCCGCCCATGTCGTCATGATCGGTCAATGCCCACAGATCGACGCCATTGGCCGCCGCCCGCCTGGCCACCTCCTGCGGCGGCAGAAGGCCATCCGATACGATCGAATGACAGTGAAAATCGAAATTGGCTGGTGTCACGGACTGGCGCTGTTGAATAAACGGGGAGTTTAACATGAAGGCCGCCGACGCCCCGCTTCGGCGGCATATCGGAGCAGGTTGATTAGATATCGGCATCCCGATATAGTGCCTTCGTTCCGTGGGAGAGCGCAGCGCGAGCTGCCGCCGAAGGCGCAAATCCACCCGAAAACGCTCAGGCAAAAGGACCGCGGAATCAGCAGCTTGGCCGCTGAAACTCTGGAGAGAGGTGAAGACTGTCGCGGTCGACACCCACCGATGGGGCAAATCTCTCAGGTATCGAGGACAGAGGGGTGAAACGCAAGAAGTGTTTCTTTCGTTTCACCCTTTTTCCGTTTCTAGAACTGACGTTAATAAACGCTCACAAAGGATTGATATGCTGAGGAAAACAGTCTTGAATGCCGCTCACCGTGCGCTCGGCGCCCGGATGGTCGATTTTGGCGGCTGGGACATGCCGGTCAACTACGGTTCGCAGATTGAGGAACACCATGCTGTGCGCAACGACTGCGGCATGTTCGACGTTTCGCACATGTGCCCGGTCGATCTCGCCGGCCCCGATTGCCGCCCCTTCCTCTCCCGCCTCGTCGCCAACGATGTCGCCAAACTCACGGTTCCCGGCAAGGCGCTCTACTCGGCCATGCTCAACGACGCCGGCGGGGTCATCGATGACCTCATCATCTATTTTTTGACCGACACACGCTTCCGCATCGTCATCAACGCCGGAACGGCCGACAAGGATCTGGCCTGGATGCACGCAAAAGCGGCCGAATGGAAGATGGACGTGACGATCACCCAGCGCCGCGAAGGTGAAAACAGTCTGGCCATCATCGCCGTACAGGGCCCGAATGCCCGCGCCCGGGTCTGGGATGTCCTGCCGCAGACCAAGACCGCCATTGCCGATCTGAAACCCTTCTTCGCAGCGGAAAGCGGCCAATATTTCATTGCCAGCACCGGCTACACCGGCGAAGACGGCTACGAGATCATGCTGCCCGCTGCCGAAGCCGAATCGCTATGGAACAGATTGAAGGATGCCGGCGTCGCCCCCTGCGGCCTTGGCGCGCGCGATACGCTGCGCCTCGAAGCCGGCATGAATCTCTACGGGCAGGACATGGATGAAACGGTTTCGCCGCTCGATGCCGGGCTGGCCTGGACGGTCGCCATGAAGGACGAACGCGATTTCGTCGGAAAACCGGCGTTGACCGCAGCAGGTCAGCAGAAGGCATTCCTCGGCCTGATCCTGCTCGACAAAGGTGTGCTGCGTGGTCACCAACAAGTCATTACAAAACATGGCAATGGGGAGATTACCTCCGGTAGTTTCTCACCCACATTGCAACAATCCATAGCGCTTGCCCGCCTGCCCCTCGGCGTGCAGATTGGTGACGAAGTCGAGGTCGATATTCGTGGCAAGGCGCTCAAGGCCAAAGTCACCAAACCCGTATTCGCCCGCAACGGCAAAGCAGTCATCTAACTACCCCCTATTCAGGAGAAAATCATGTCCAACGTTCCCGACAACCTCAGATACGCAGCTTCCCACGAATGGCTGCTGCTCGACGCCGATGGCATCATCACCGTGGGCATTACTGATCACGCCCAGGAGGCACTAGGCGATCTCGTATTCATCGAACTCCCGGACGTCGGCGGCCATTACGCTGCCGACAAGGAGATCGCCGTCGTCGAATCGGTCAAGGCGGCGGCCGATGTCTATGCGCCGATCGCCGGCATCGTCACCGAAGTGAATCAGGCAGCCGCCGATGCGCCGGAAACGGTCAATCAGGATGCGTACGCGGCATGGCTGTTCAAGATGAAGCCGGACAATGTCGCCGATATCAACAAGATGCTCGACGCCACCGCCTATCGAGGCCTGGCCGACGTCGCCTGAACAGGATCGCCCATGCCGCTCAATCAACCGCTCTCAGCCCTGGAGCAGCACGACGAGTTCATCGGCCGCCATATCGGCCCGTGTGCAGCTGAAATTGCCGCCATGCTGGCTGCCATCGGCGCCGACAGTCTGGAAAATCTGATCGACCAGACGGTGCCATCCGCCATCCGCCTGCCGGCCGACCTGCCGCTGCCGGCGCCGCGCCGCGAAAACGAAGCGCTGACCGACCTCAAGGCCATCGCCAGCAAGAATGTCGTCAACAAATCCTGTATCGGCATGGGCTATTACGACACGCTGACGCCCAAGGTCATCCTGCGCAACGTGATGGAAAACCCCGGCTGGTACACCGCCTACACGCCCTACCAGGCTGAAATCGCCCAAGGCCGGCTGGAAGCGCTGATGAACTTCCAGCAGATGGTCATCGACCTGACCGGCCTGGAAATCGCCAACGCCTCGCTGCTCGACGAAGCGACCGCCGCTGCCGAAGCGATGACGATGGCGCGCCGCGTTTCCAAGTCGAAATCCAACCGTTTTCTGGTCGATGCCAACTGTTTCCCGCAGACCATCGACGTGGTCAAAACCCGCGCCGCCTATTTCGGCTTCGAACTGGTGCCTGTTGCGGTCGACCCCGAAAATGAGGCGAAAATCGAAAGCGACGAATTTTTCGGCGCGCTACTGCAATACCCCGGCGACAACGGCGAAGTCCGCGACCTGACCGGCCTGATCGGCAAACTGAAGGCCAAGGGAACGACCGTCGCCGTCGCCAGCGACCTGATGGCGCTGGTGTTGCTCAAATCGCCCGGTTCGATGGGCGCCGACATCGCCCTCGGCTCCAGCCAGCGCTTCGGCATCCCGATGGGCTTCGGCGGCCCGCATGCCGCCTTTTTCGCCACCCGCGAAGCCTTCGTCCGCTCGATGCCGGGCCGCATCATCGGCGTCTCGAAAGATGCGCGCGGCAACACCGCCTACCGCATGACCCTGCAAACCCGCGAGCAGCATATCCGCCGCGAGAAAGCCAATTCCAACATCTGCACCTCGCAGGTGCTGCTCGCCAACATGGCCGGCATGTACGCCGTCTATCACGGCTCGGAAGGCCTGCGCCTGATCGCCGGCCGTATCCACCGCCTGACGGCGATCCTGGCCGAAGGCTTGAAGCGTGCCGGCATCACGGTGCTGACCAAGCAGTTCTACGATACCGTCCATCTCGAGCTCGGCGCCCGCGCCGAAGCGGTCTATCGGGAGGCACTGGCCGCCGGGTACAACCTGCGCCGCGTCGCGGCGGGCGTGCTCGGCATTTCTTTCGATGAAACGACGACCCGCAACGATGTCGCCACGCTGTTCAAGCTGATCACACAGGTCACGCTCGACATGGAGGTGATCGACGCGCAGGTAGCCGCTGCCGACTCGGCCCTGCCGGAGGCGCTGATCCGCAGCGACGCCGTCCTGCAACACCCCGTGTTCAACACGCACCACACCGAACACGAAATGCTGCGTTACCTGAAATCCCTGCAGAACAAGGATCTGGCGCTCGACCACTCGATGATCTCGCTCGGCTCGTGCACCATGAAGTTGAACGCCACCAGCGAGATGATTCCCGTCACCTGGCCGGAATTCGGCGGCATCCACCCCTTCGCCCCGCGCGAACAGGCGGCCGGCTACCTGGAAATGATCGCCGGTCTGACCGAGTGGCTGAAGACCGTCACCGGCTTCGACGCCATCTGCATGCAGCCGAACTCCGGCGCGCAAGGCGAATACGCCGGCCTGGTCGCCATCGCCCGCTACCACGCCAGCCGGGGCGAAGCGCACCGCAACGTCTGCCTGATCCCGAAATCCGCGCACGGCACCAACCCGGCCACCGCCCAGATGTGCAACATGAAGGTGGTCGTCGTCGATTGCGACGACAACGGCAACGTCGACATCGACGACCTGATCGCCAAAGCCGAGGCGCATCGCGACGACCTCGCCTGCCTGATGATTACCTACCCCTCGACGCACGGCGTCTTCGAGGAAGCGATCAAGGACATCTGCATCATCGTGCACGCCAACGGCGGCCAGGTGTACATGGACGGCGCCAACCTCAACGCCCAGGTCGGCCTGACCTCGCCCGGTTTCATCGGCGCCGACGTCAGCCACATGAACCTGCACAAGACCTTCGCCATCCCGCACGGCGGCGGCGGGCCGGGCATGGGGCCGATCGGCCTCAAGGCCCATCTGGCGCCGTTCATGGCCGACCACGCGGTCGCTGCCACCGGCCCGGTGGATCGTGTCAATGCCGGTCAGGGCGCGGTTTCCGCCGCCCCCTTCGGCTCGGCCTCGATCCTGACCATTTCCTGGATGTACCTCGCCATGCTGGGCGGCGAAGGCGTCAAGAAAGCCACGCAAGTCGCCATCCTGAACGCCAACTACGTCGCCACGAAGCTGAACGCGCACTACCCGGTGCTCTACGTCGGCAAGAATGGCCGCGTCGCGCACGAGTGCATTCTCGACATCCGCCCGATCAAGGCAGCCACCGGCATCGCCGAGATCGACATCGCCAAGCGCCTGATGGACTACGGTTTCCACGCGCCGACGGTCTCCTTCCCGGTGGCCGGCACGATCATGGTCGAGCCCACGGAATCGGAATCCAAGGCCGAACTGGATCGCTTCATCGCGGCCATGATCGGCATTCGCGAGGAAATCCGCCAGATCGAAAACGGCGTCTGGTCACCCGACAACAATCCGCTGAAAAATGCCCCGCACTCGCAGGCGGACGTCATCGATGCCGACTGGCAGCACCCGTACAGCCGTCAGCAGGCCGTCTTCCCGCTGCCGTGGGTGGCCGCCAACAAGTTCTGGCCGAGCGTCAATCGCATCGACGATGTGTATGGCGACCGCAACCTGAACTGCGCCTGCCCGCCGATGTCCTCCTACGACGACTGACATGGCCGTCGATCTCTCCGCCATCGCCAAGTGGCCCAACGTTCCCGCCTGTTACGACTGGCTGTCGTTGGACCGGCGCGGCGACTGGCGACTGCAGGGAGAGCGCGTCACCCATCGCGGGCTGATCGAATTCATGAACCGGCAGTACGGCGCCGACGACGCCGGCTGCTGGTTCGTGCAGAACGGCCCGCAGCGGGTCTTTGTCGAACTCGCCTGCACGCCATGGATATTCCGGCGCCAGGGCGACGGCTTTTTCAGCCATACCGGCCAGCCCGCCGGCGCCATCCGTGCGGTCTACCTCGACGAAAACGGCAGCATCCTGCTCGAAACGGCGCTGGGCATCGGCTTGCTCGATGACCGCGATCTGGCGGGATTCTTTGCCGAGTGCCGCAGCGCCACGGGTGCCCCGGCCGACGACGAGAGCCTGCTCGGCCTGATGAGCGGCAGCGTGAATTCGCCCATCGACTGGCAATCCTTGCCGCTGCAACGGATCGCTGCGGTCGACCTGCCAAAACGCTTCAATTTCATCCCTCGTCCACAAGCGAAGAGCTAGTTCCATCGCACGACCATGCTGAACCTGCTTTCCCTTCTCCACCTGTGTGTCCTGGTCGGCATCGCGTTGCGCATCTTTTCGCGGCGCAATGCGAGCGGCACCGCGGTCGGCTGGCTGCTGCTCGTCATTCTGCTGCCGGGTGTCGGCGCGCTGATGTATCTGCTGATCGGCGAACGACGGCTGGGGAAGAAATGGATGCAGCGCGCCGTTGCCCTGCGCCCGGAAATGCTGCGCTGGGCCGCCGACATACCGCCCGAATGCATCGCCGCACCGACGACGCTGGCGGCAGGCGGCGAAAGCATCAGCCGACTGGCCCACGCCGCGGTCGGCCTGCCCCTGATGAGCGGCCACCGGCTTCAGTTGCTGAGCGACAGCACGTCGATCATGCGGGCCATGATCGCCGACATCGATGCTGCCCGCACTTCGGTCCGCCTCGAGTTCTACATCTGGCATGCCGGCGGCTTCGTCGACGACCTCATCGCTGCGCTGGTACGCGCCACGGGGCGCGGCATTGCCTGCAGCGTACTGATGGATTCGCTCGGCAGCCGGCCGTTTTTCAAGAGCGAGGCTTTCGAGCGCCTGCGTGCCGCCGGCGTAGACGTCGTCGAAGTCCTGCCGGTCAATCCGCTGCGCGTCCTGTTCGTGCGTTTCGACCTGCGCGACCATCGCAAGATCGCCGTCATCGACCGCCGGATCGCCTACACCGGCAGCATGAACATCGCCGATCCGCGTTTCTTCAAGCAGGATGCCGGGGTCGGCGAATGGGTCGACGCCATGGTCAGGATCGAAGGGCCGGCCGCCTGGGTGCTCGAAGCGGTGTCGCTCACCGTGACCTCGCTGCAGACCGGCCAGCGGTTCGCACCGCCTCCGCCGCCCCGCCTGGCGCCAGCCGGCAGCAGCCAGATCCAGATCTTCCCTTCCGGGCCGCAGGCATCGATCCTGCGCATCGACGCCCTGCTGCTCGCGGCGATCTACGCGGCACGGCGCGAGATCGTTCTCACCACCCCCTACTTCGTTCCCGGCGAAGCCTTGATGACCGCGCTGCGCACCGCTGCCCTGCGTGGCGTTCAGGTCGTGCTGATCGTCCCCGAAAAGATCGACTCGCGGCTGGTACGCTACGCCAGCGAGGCGTATATCGAGGATCTGCTGGCGGTCGGCGTCCGGATCATGCGCTTCCGCGACGGGCTGCTGCACACGAAAAGCATGGTCGTCGATGAGGAAATCACCGTTTTTGGCACCGTCAATCTCGATTTACGCAGCTTCGAGCTGAATTTCGAGGTCTCGATGATCGCCTACGACCGGGAATTCTCCACGGCCATGCGGGCCTTGCAGCAAAATTACGAAGGTCGATCCCAGCGCCTGGAACCCGAGCAATGGCGCGCCCGCCCACGCGCCCGCCGTCTGCTCGAAAACGCTGTCCAGACGATGAGTCCGTTGCTCTGATCGAACTCGAACACGCTTCAGGCCGGGACCGCAACCTTCCCGGCGACGAGAATGTCGGCCAGTGCCTCGGCAGGTGCCGGTCTGGCAATCAGGAAGCCTTGCACTTCATCGCAGCCGTATTGGCGCAACAACTGCCATTGCTCCAGGGTTTCGACGCCCTCCGCCACCACCCGCAAGCCCAGGCTGTGCGCCAGTGCGATGGTGCCGCGGGCGATCGCCAGATCGTTGGCGTCGCTGGCGATGTCCCGCACGAAAGTATGGTCGATCTTGAGCGCGTCGAGCGGCAGGCTGCGCAAATGCAGCAGCGACGAATAACCGGTGCCGAAATCGTCGATGCTGAGGGTGACTCCCATGGCGCTCAACTCTCCGAGTCGCCGCTCGGCGGTATCGGCGTTTTCCATGGCGGCCGTCTCGGTGATTTCGAACTCCAGCAAATCCGGCGCTACTGCCGCCTCGATCAGCCGGCGCGCCACGCCCATCGCCAGATTGTGCTGGCGGAGCTGCCGCGTGGACAGATTGATCGCCACCCGGGGCGGCCGAATGCCGTCATCCAGCCAGGTGCGCAACTGCCGGCACACGGTGGCGATCACCCAGTCGCCGATTTCGTCAATCAGCCCGCTTTCTTCGGCAATGGCGATGAATTGCGCCGGCGGCATGGAAATGCCCCCCTCGCCTTCCCAGCGAATCAGGGCCTCGAGGCCCGTCAGTCGCCCCGTCATGTCGATTTTCGGCTGGTAATGCATGGTCAGCAGGCCTTGCTCCATGCCCTCGCGCAACCTTAATTCGATCAGCAGGCGGTCGGTCGCTTCCTGGTTCATCTCCGGCGAAAAATAGCAAAAACGCGCCCCGCCATTGGCCTTGGCGGCATACATGGCGGTATCCGCATATTTGATCAGCGTCTCGACATCCCCTGCATCACGCGGGCAAATGCCGATGCCGATCGACGGCGTCATTCGCAGTTCGCGATCGGCGATCATGTAGGGCGCCGAAAGCGCCGCCGCAAGCTTGCCGGCGACGGCGGTCACATCCGGAGAAGCGAGGTGTGGCAAGACCACGACGAATTCGTCGCCGCTCAGCCGCGCGACGATGTCCGATTCCCGCACGCAACCCCGCAGGCGCCCAGCTACCTGGATCAGCAGGTCGTCGCCGGCGGAGTGTCCGAGCGAATCGTTGATGTTCTTGAAACGATCCAGGTCGAGCAGAAAGACTGCCACGGAAAGGTCTTCGCGTGCGGCCTCGGCAATCGCGTGCTCGAGGATGCTTTCGAGCGCCACCCGGTTCATCAGCCCGGTCAACGGATCGTGGCGTGCCAGATGGTGCTGCTCGGCCAATAACTTCAGATGACGGTTGTTAAGGCTGCCAACCTGACTGAGAACCAGCCAGGACATCGAGCCGATGGTCAGCACTGCGGCGATCCAGCTATAGGGATTTTGCAGGAAAGTCGGGAGATCGAGGCTCAGGTTGATCAAGCCGGCAATATGCAGGATGCCGACCAGGGCATAGCTGCCGACACTCAAGGCCGCGGCCGCCCCACCGCCACGCACACCGAAGAAGGTGGTCGAAACGAAGCAGAAGGCCATATAGACTGCAGCCGAATTGCCGGCTAGGCCATAGACGAACAGTCCAACCGTCGCCGCAAGGTAGAGCAGAATGACGATCAACCAGGCGATACGCTCCGCGCCAATTCGCCGGCGCAACAGAAACACCGCATACAAGGTCAGATAGAGCACGGGGTGCACGATGCTCAGCGAGTTGCCGAGATAAACGTTGCGCACCATGTTGCCCAGCAGCAGAACGGCGCCGGCGACCAGCGTGACCGCCAGGGTCTTCATGACCACGTCCTCGCGAATGGCGCGAATCTGTTCGGCAAGTTCTTCCGAAATCGAGGTCATGGGCCACCGCAGGCGTGCAAATCAGGCTTCTAGTTTATTACGCTCGCCTGTCTGCGGTCGACCGGCAAAAATTGGCAAATTTCATCGCGGCGGCTGCGGCATATGCTGCGCTTCCCAGGCGGCAATTTCCGGCAAGCTGGTCGCCGCATCGTCAAGCAATGCGGCGTTGGCCTGCAACAGCAATTTGCGCTGGCGGGCGCTCAGCGTGACTGGAAAAACCGGCTGTAACTGAACGACGAGATCGCCAGCGGCGTGCTTGCCTCGCCCGGGAAACCCTTGGCCGGTCAGACACAAGTCGCGCGCCACCGGCGCACCCGCATCAAGGCGGTATTTCAGAACGCCGGACAAGGTGAGCAACTCGATATCGCCCCCGGCCAGCAAGGCCAGTGCGCTGACCGGCATGCTGTAGAGCAGGTCGCGCCCGCGCATCTGGAACAGCGTGTGACTGCGAATGACCACCGTGAGGAACAGATCGCCGGCCGCCAGATCGCCGTGCGCCGCCTCGCCTTGCCCGGCCAGCCGCAACTCGTCGCCCGGCAGCATGCCCGGCGGCACCCTGATCTCCAGGCTGACGCCTGCCGTCTCGCGGCCGCTACCGCCGCAGTCCGGGCAAATTCGCTCGCTGAAAAATCCCCGGCCGCGACATGCCTCGCAACTCACCAGCCCGCGCTTGCCGTCACGCACGCGACCGCTGCCATGGCAGGCGCCACAAAAGCGGGTGCGCATCATGCCCGCCTCACCGCTGCCTGCGCAGGTCGGACATGCCTTGCCACGCATGTAGTCGATGGTCTTGCGGCAACCGGTCGCCGCTTCCTCAAGGCTGATGTCGAGATTCAGGCGAATGTCCGCTGCCCACGCCGCTTGCTCGGTCTCCTCGGGCTGTTCCTCGGCGGGCGCGGATTTTTCCTCTTTTTCGCCGTCGACCGCAACCAGCTGCTCATACGCCGCGCGTATCAGCCTGAAACGTTCCGTCGCCGCCGGATCGCTGTTGCGATCCGGGTGCCAGCGCATCGCCAGACGGCGATAGGCTCGCTTGATCTCGGCTGGCGTGGCGCCGGGCATAATGCCCAGGACGGAATGGTGATCGTTGTTCATGCCTGAATTCAAGAAGCTCGCGGGAAACGGGTGTCGGCGCAATCGGGTCGGCTGCGGAAGAAAGTCCCCCATCAGCCTGACTGATGGGGAGCGCGATCAGCCCATGACAACGGCCGCCCGAGATTGTATTCGACAATCGCCGGTACACGCAGCTCGGATGCTTACGGGCCGGCAATCCATGAACATCGGCCGGAACGCGTCGAACCACGATGCTGGCGGCTGCCGCGACTTTGACGCCATTTTGTAATTGCCAGGACATACAATTCGAGACTGAATATTTACGTTGTCTGAAATCCCATGCCATCCATTCGAACTGCGCCGCAACATTCCCCCGCAACAGGACAGAAGCCAGGCTTTAGTGGCCTCATTGTCACGGGACTCGTCGCCATTTTCCTGGCCGGTTGCAGTTCCTTCGGTCCACGTTCGCTGCAGCAGTCGCGGCTCGAATACAACGAGGCCATCAAGTCCACGACCGAAGAGCAATTGCTGCTCAACATCGTTCGCCTGCGCTATACCGACACGCCGAGCAGCCTGGCCGTGTCGGCCATCGCCGCACAGTTCGAGCGCACCCAGTCGCTCGGCTTGACACCGTTCTTCGCGGCCTCCGGCGCGGACATCAACCAGAGCTTCACCGCCATCCTGCCGCAGGCGCTGGTCCAGCAAGCCGACCGGCCGACTTTCAGCCTGACGCCGCTCGACGATCAGGAATTCACGCGCAAACTGTTCACGCCCATACCGCTGGACGGGGTGGTCTACCTGGCCAAAACCACGTGGCCAATTTCGACGGTTTTCCGGCTTTATCTGGAAAATCTCAACTGGGTACCCAACGCGCAAACGGCCAGTGGCCCGACGCCGGCAGATGCCCCCGAGTTCAGCAATTTCCGGCGCGGCGTCGAGGCACTGCAAGTTCTTCAGAACAAGGGGCATCTCGTCTTTGGCATCGATGAACGCATCGAAACGTCGGGCAGTCCGTTACCGATGGGCAGCGTCAAAGCCGGCGACATCATCGAAGCCGCCAAGAACGGGTTCGAATATCGGCGCGACGCCAATGGAAAAACCTGGAGTCTGACCAGGAAAGTTCAGCAACCGGTGGTGCGCATCAGCCCTGAAGCAATCGGGTCACCCGAATTACGGCTCGCCTCCCAGGTTTTCAAGCTTAAGCCCGGGCTGGACAAATACGATATTTCTCAGGAAACCCTGTCGCCCTTCCCGGTAACTTATCCCGCCGGCGGGGTTGGCGTTTTCGATCTGGAAACGCGGTCGATGTTGCAGGCAATGTATTTTATCTCACACGGGGTCGATGTTCCGCCTGAGCACCTGAAGCAGGGGTTAGCACCGCAGACGCTCGATAAATCCGGCAAGCCCTTCGACTGGGAGCAGATTACCGGCGGACTGTTCAAGGTCCATTATCAGGGTGGTGGTAAACGCCCGGCGCACGCACGGGTAGCCATTCCCTATCGCGGCTACTGGTTCTACATCGATGAGAGTGATCAGGATACGAAGGCGACCTTTTCGCTGCTGGTCGAGTTGTCGCGCCTTGAACTCAACACCAAGGCCGGCCCCGGTCCAATGCTGACGCTACCGGTGGGGTCCCGTTAACACACCTCACTACCCTTGTCCTGGAATGGATTACGCGGGCAAAACCGCGGTTGAAGCAGAACTGAATCGTCCCTGCAAGTCCGTGTTACTCGCCAGGCATTGCCCGGTTGCATAAAAATTCGTGGAAAAACCGGAGCCAGAAAGCAAATGCGCCCCGAACGGGGCGCATTTGCTTGATGCTTGGCGGAGACGGAGGGATTCGAACCCTCGATGCAGGTTTTGCCCGCATGCTCCCTTAGCAGGGGAGTGCCTTCGACCTCTCGGCCACGTCTCCGGGTCCAGACTTCAACGAAGGCGCGGATGATATAGCCTCCGCGGCCTACGGTCAAACCTTACTGATCGAGGCCGAAGGTACGATGCAGAACGCGAACGGCCAGCTCCAGGTATTTCTCGTCGAGTACGACGGAAATCTTGATCTCGGAGGTCGAGATCATCTGGATGTTGATGCCTTCGTCGGCCAGGGCCTTGAACATCTTGGAGGCGACGCCCGGGTGCGAGCGCATGCCGACGCCAACGGCGGAAACCTTGCAGATCTTGTTGTCGCCCGTGATTTCACGGGCGCCGAGCTTGGCCTTGACACCTTCGAGGATGCCCTGGGCCTTGGCGTAATCGCCGCGATTGACGGTGAACGAAAAATCGGTGGTGCCATCGTGACCGACGTTCTGGATGATCATATCGACGTCGATGTTGGCGTCGGCGATCGAGCCCAGGATCTGGTAGGCGATGCCCGGGGTGTCCGGAACGCCCAGCATGGTCAGCTTGGCTTCGTCGCGATTAAAGGCGATACCGGAGATGATCGGTTGTTCCATGTTCTTGTCTTCCTCAACAGTAATCAGCGTGCCCTCGCCTTCATCCTGGAAGCTGGACAGCACGCGCAGTTTGACCTTGTACTTGCCGGCGAATTCGACCGAGCGGATTTGCAGCACCTTCGAGCCGAGGCTGGCCATTTCCAGCATTTCCTCGAAGGTGATGGTGTCGAGCTTCTTGGCTTCGGGCACAACGCGCGGGTCGGTCGTGTAGACACCGTCGACGTCGGTGTAGATCTGGCACTCGTCGGCCTTCAGCGCCGCGGCCAAAGCGACGCCGGAGGTATCGGAACCGCCCCGGCCGAGCGTGGTAATGTTGCCATCGGCATCGACACCCTGGAAGCCGGCGACGACGACTACCTTGCCGGCATCGAGATCGGCGCGCATGTTGGCCTCGTCGATAGACAGGATACGTGCCTTGGTAAAGGTGCTGTCGGTGAGCACCTTTACCTGGCCGCCGGTGTAGCTCCTGGCCGGAACGCCGATACCCATCAGGGCCATCGACAGCAGACCGATCGTTACCTGTTCGCCGGTGGCGCAGATTTGATCCAGCTCGCGTGGATCAGGACTGGCCTGAACCTCCTTGGCGAGCGCGATCAACTTATTGGTTTCGCCGCTCATCGCGGAAACGACCACCACGACCTGGTGGCCTTGTGCGTGGAACCTGGCAACACGCTTGGCGACATTCTTGATGCGCTCGGGGTTGCCAACCGAGGTACCGCCATACTTTTGAACAATCAACGCCATGGAATCATCCGGTTGAACGTTAAGAAAGGGCGAGATTTTACCTCACCCTTGGGAATATCCGAAAAATCCGGTGTTTAGAGATCGGCCAGCGAGCGCAGGTGCGCGCCGACGCTACGGGCCAGCGAGGTCATCACATAGCCACCTTCCAGCATCGACACAATGCGCTTCTCCGAATATTGTGCAGCGATCTTCTTCAGTTCATCGGTGCACCAGGCGTAGTCTTTTTCGACCAGCTTCAAGCCACCCATGTCGTCCTCGTAGTGCCCGTCGAAACCGGCCGAGATGATGATGAGCTGCGGCTTGAATTCCTTGAGGCGCGGCATCCAGACCTGATTGACCGCATCACGGAATTCCTCGCCGCCGCAACCTGCCGCCAGCGGCACATTGCACATGTTGGCCGCCGGCTTGTCGGCGCCACTGTACGGGTAGAACGGGTGCTGGAAGATGCTGCACATCAGGATGCGGTCGTCACCGGCACAACAATCCTCGGTACCGTTGCCGTGATGGACATCGAAGTCGATGATGGCAACGCGCTCTAGGCCATGCGCCTCAAGCGCGTGACGGGCCGCGACGCTGGCATTGGCGAAGAAGCAGAAGCCCATCGCGTTGTTGCGCTCGGCATGGTGACCGGGCGGGCGCACGGCGCAAAAGGCGTTTTCGATCTCGCCCTTCATGACCAGATCGACCGCGTGACAACCGGCACCGGCAGAACGCAGCGCCGCCTGCCAGGTGTGCGGATTCATGGCGGTATCCGGATCGAGGTGAACCACGCCGTGCTCGGGCGAGGCACGCTTGATGCGCTCCAGATGCGACGCCGGATGGACGCGCAATAATTGCTCGAAAGTGGCGAGCGGCGCGTCGTAGTACACGAAGTACGCGTCGATCCCTTGCGCGATCAGGTGATCGTTGATCGCCGTCAGGCGTTGTGGGCATTCCGGGTGATGCGAACCCATATCGTGCAACTGGCAGTCGCGATGGGAAATGATGGCAGTGGTTGTCACTTGTTATCTCTCTCCGAACCGGCGCGCCGTTCAGCGCACGTCGAAATGTAATTATCGACCCAATCAGCGCGCCGCTTCAAGCATTAGAATGGATTCCGCCTATATTTCTGGAAATGCCACCATGCTGGGTGTCAAACACTCCCCTTTTTCCACCAATCCAAAGCAGCTTGACCCGATTCTCGCTGCCGCCGGCGGTATCATCCTCGGCAAGGATCGCGAGATACGCCAGTCGCTGGCCTGCCTGCTGGCCGGCGGACACCTGCTGATCGAGGATCTGCCCGGCGTCGGCAAAACCACCCTCGCCCACGCATTGGCCAATCTGCTCGGCCTGAGCTTTTCGCGCATCCAGTTCACTAGCGACCTGCTGCCGGCGGACATCACCGGTGTTTCGGTCTACGAGCGCCAGAGTGGCGAATTCCGTTTCCTGCCCGGCCCGGTCTTCGCGCAGATGGTGCTGGCTGACGAGATCAACCGCGCCACGCCGAAAACCCAGAGCGCACTGCTCGAAGCCATGGAAGAGCGTCAGGTGACGATCGAGGGCGAGACCCGCCCGCTGCCTCAACCGTTCTTCGTGATCGCGACCCAGAATCCCTCGCACCAGATCGGCACCTTCCCGCTGCCTGAATCGCAGCTCGACCGCTTTCTGATGCGCATCGAACTCGGCTACCCGGATCGCGGCGCCGAACGGGCGCTGCTGGCTGCCGGCGGCCAACGCGCGTCGGCCGACCGTCTGACGCCGCTGATCGCCGCCAGCGACCTGCCCCGCCTGCAGGCCGAAGCTGCCGCCACGCATGCTGCCGGGCCGCTGATCGACTATGTGCAGGCGCTGGTCGAAGCCAGCCGGCGCGATGCGGCGTTTCAGCACGGCCTGTCCCCGCGCGCCGGTCTCGCATTGCTTGCCGCCGCGCGCGCCTGGGCCTGGCTGGACGGGCGCGACATGGTGCTGCCCGACGACGTTCAGGAAATGCTGCCCCTGGTCGCCCGCCATCGCCTGCGTTCGACGCAGGGCACCGGCATGGCGCGTTCGGAAGACATCGCGGCGCTCATCCGCGCGGTATCCATTCCCTGATTGCGTTCCGCATCCCGTGGGCCTGATCGCCGAACTCAAGCGCCGCCTGTTCCGCTGGCAGAGCGATGGCAGCGCCCCGCTGCGCCTGACACAACGTCGCATCTTCGTGCTGCCGACACGTGCCGGCCTCCTCTTTTTTGTCGCGCTGGTCGCCATGCTGACCGGCGCCATCAACTACAATCTGGCGCTCGGCCATGCGCTGGTCTTTCTGCTCGCCGGCCTGGGGCTGGTTGGGATGGTGCACGCCTTTCGCAATCTGCATGGGATGGTCATTACGCCCGGGCGCTGCCAGCCGGTGTTCTCGGGGGATCATGCGCTGTTCCCGCTGCAGTTCTCCAGCGACCGTGCGATGCCCCGGCTGGCGCTCCAGCTGCAGGCCGGCGCCGACCAGCCCACCGTGACCACCGCCGTTGCCGCCCAGGGGCTGGCCGAAATAAGCGTTCCGGTCACGACCAGCCGGCGCGGATGGCTGGAACTACCACGCACACGCCTGTTCACGACTTATCCGCTCGGCCTCTTCGTCGCCTGGAGCTATCTGCAACCGGCGATGCGCTGCCTGGTCTACCCCCGGCCACGGGCGTCTCCGTTGCCCCCCCTGCAATCGGCACCCCGTGCCGGTGAGCAGCACGGAGAGGACGGGCAGGAAGACTTTTCCGGGTTCCGCGCACGCCAGCCGGCGGATTCGCCACGCCACGTGGCGTGGAAGGCCAGCGCCCGCGATGGCGGGCAGCGCCCGTTGCTGGTCAAACTGTTTGCCGGCGGCGCCCAGCGCGAACTGCAACTCAACTGGTCACTGACGCCCGACACGATGACGGTGGATACCCGGATCGAGATCATCGCCGGCTGGGTGATGGCCGCCGAGGCAGAAGACGCCTGCTACGGTCTACGGCTGCCGGGGCGTGAAATCCCACCGGGCAGCGGCGACGCGCATCGCCATCGCTGCCTCGAAGCGCTGGCCTTGTATCCGGAATGAGCATTCGTCCCACCGATGCCCTCGAACGCGGAGCGACACCGTGGCTGTTCGCGGCGGCGCTGGCGACCACGCTGCCGCATTTCGAGCATCAACCGCTGTGGCTGAGCGCCCTGACCACCGTGCTTTTCGCCTGGGGCGCCTGGCTGTGGTGGCGTGACGAACGACTGCCCGGCCGCTGGCCGCTCGCCCTGCTGGTGGCAATCGCATGTGGCGGCGTGCTGTTCGAGTTCCGCACCCTGTTCGGGCGTGATGCCGGCGTCGCCATGCTGGTCGTCTTCATGGCCATGAAACTGCTGGAACTGCGCAGTCGCCGCGACGCCACGGTTGTCGTCATGCTCGGTTACTTCCTGCTGCTGACCCACTATTTTTATTCGCAGAGCATTCCCACCGGCCTCTGGTTGCTGGCCGCAATGACGCTGGTCACCGCTGCGCTGGTCCGCCTGCACGGCGGCGCGGCCAGCACCCCGGCCGCGACCCTGCGCTATGCCGGCCTGCTGATGTTGCAGGCGGTGCCCTTCATGCTCGTGCTGTTCCTGCTGTTTCCACGTGTTTCCGGGCCGCTCTGGGGGCTGCCGCAGGACGCTCACAACGGGCGTACCGGGCTGTCCGACCAGATGGCGCCGGGCAACATCGCCAACTTGGCGCTGAGCGGTGAAATCGCCTTCCGTGCCCGTTTCACCCAGCCGCCACCGGCACGCGACAGACTTTACTGGCGCGGCCCGGTGCTCGAAATGTTCGACGGCAAGATCTGGCGGCAGCAGGCCGCCCGTCCGCGTCCGCCGCAGATCGAGGCACTGTCGCCGCCCGTGGCTTATGAATCCACACTCGAACCGCACCAGCAACGCTGGCTGCTCGCGCTGGACGCCCCGGGCACCCTGCCGGTGGATTTGGCACTTGAAAACACGTTGACCGCAACAGCCCGGCTGCCGATCAACCAGCGCCAGCGTTTTTCGCTGACGGCAATTCTCGACTACCGATTCAACCCGGACGAGGAGCAAGCCGTCCTTAAACGCAACCTGACACTACCACCGGAAATCAACCCGCGGTCCCGCGCCCTGGCGGAATCCTGGCGCCGGGAAGAGTCGAGTCCGGAGCGACTGGTCCAGAAGGCGCTGACGCTCTTCTCGGGTTCCGGCTTCAGCTACACGTTGCAGCCCCCGGTGCTCGGCGAGAATCCAGTCGACGACTTCCTGTTCGTCACGCAGCGCGGCTTCTGCGAACACTATTCCTCCGCCTTCGTCGCCCTGATGCGTGCCGCCGGCGTGCCGGCCCGCGTCGTCACCGGCTACCAGGGCGGCGAGACGAACCCCGTCGACGGCTTCGTCGTCGTCCGCCAGTCCGACGCCCATGCCTGGGCGGAAGTCTGGCTGGCCGGTCGGGGTTGGGTGCGTGTCGACCCGACCGCCGCCGTTTCGCCAACCCGCGTCGAGAGCGGTATCGCCGCCGCCATGCCGGACGGTGAGCCGTTGCCGGCACTGATCCAGGTGCGTGCCAACTGGCTGCGCACCCTGCAATTCCGCTGGGAAGCGATCAACAACGCCTGGAACCAGTACGTGCTCGGCTACAACCCGCAACGGCAGCGCGAATTCCTGTCCCGTCTCGGGTTGAACGACCCCGACTGGCGCAACATGGCCGCCGCGCTCGGTATCATCTGCGGTCTGATGCTGCTGGCCGTGACCGGCTGGGCGCTGTACCGGCGGCCACATCTCGATCCTGCGGCCAGACTTTGGCAAAAAGCCCTGCGCCGACTGGCCCGAAGACAAGTAAACTGCGCGCCTTGGGAAACGCCGCTGGCGCTCGTCCGCCGTCTTGAAGACGAACGACCGGATCTGGCGCCGGCCGTGATGGAAGTCGCCGACGCCTATCTGCAGGCCCGTTACGGAGACCAGCCCGACCAACTGAAAATACTGCGCGCCGCCGTCGCCCGGCTGCCCTGATGGAGAACACCTTGAAACGCACTCTCGCCGCCCTTCTGCTTGCCGCCTCGGCCTGCCTGAGCCATGCCGCCACGCCAGCGACAGGATTCGCCAGCAATCCCGAGGTGATCGAGTTTGCCCGCGATCTGGAACAGCGCGAGGGCTTCGACAGCGGGCAGTTGCTGGAACAGTTCGCCCAGATTCGCCCGAACGCCAAAGTACTGGAATTGATCAAACCGCCGGCTTCACCGCTGCAGCGCTCGTGGGAACGCTACCGCCCGCGTTTCCTGAACGAGCGGCGAATCAACTGGGGCGTCCAGTTCTGGCAGGAAAACCGCATCGCCCTGGCCCGTGCCCGCGCCACCTACGGCGTGCCGGAAGAAATCATCGTCGCCATCATCGGCGTCGAAACCGAATACGGGCGCAACATGGGGAATTTCCGGGTGCTCGAAGCGCTGGCGACGCTGGCTTTCTATTACCCCCGCCGCGCCGAGTTCTTTCGCACCGAGCTCGAACAGTTCCTGCTACTGGCACGTGAAAACGGCATGAATCCGCTCGACATCCGCGGCTCCTTTGCTGGCGCCATCGGCATTCCGCAGTTCATGCCGGGCAGCCAGCGCCGCTATGCGGTCGACTTCGACGGCGACCGGAAAGTCGATCTCTACGGCAGCGTCGACGACGCCATCGGCAGTGTCGCCCGCTTTCTCGAACAACACGGCTGGCAAGCCGGGCAGGCGATCGCAGTTCCCGCCCAGAGCCGTGGCGAGCCCGAACGAAATCTGATCGATGCCGGCATTCAGCCGACACTCAAGGTGGCCGATCTGGCCCGGCAGGGCATCACCGCCGCCGCCGATCCTCAGGCCATGGTGACACTGGTCGATCTGGTTTCGCCGGGGCGCGCGACCGAATACTGGCTCGGGTTCGACAATTTTTACGTCATCACCCGCTACAACCGCTCCAGCTTCTACGCCATGTCGGTCTTCCAGCTTGCCGAGGAAATCCGGGCGCGTATGCCGCGCCCTCAAGGCAGTTAAAGCAATGAGTCACGGACGATACCGCCGCGCTTGACGATCTTGCGCAGGCGGTCGAGCGCCTCGACCTGAATCTGCCGGACACGTTCGCGAGTCAGATCGAGTTCGCCCGCCAGCACGTCGAGAGTTGCAACTTCGGCGCCGTTCAGACCGTAGCGCCGTTCAAGCACCTCGCGCTGGCGTGGCGTCAGCTGGTGCAGCCAGTCGTCCAGCAGGGAACCCATTTCGGCGGATTGCAGCAAGGTCTCGGGGTTGACCGCGGATTCGTCGGCAATGGTTTCGCCGATTGAATGGCTGGGATCGATTTCCAGCGGTGCGTCGAGCGAGGCAATGTGCTCGTTGAGCTGCAGGATGCGCCGCACATCGGCGGCCGGGCGATCGATCAGGGCGGCTATTCGCTCCACCGACGTCTCCCGGCTGGCCGCCGTTTCGAGATGGCGAATGGCGCGCAGGACGAGGTTGATTTCCTTGACCACATGAACCGGCAGCCGGATGGTGCGCGACTGATTCATGATGCCGCGCTCAATGCTTTGGCGCACCCACCAGGTCGCGTAGGTGGAAAACCGGAAACCGCGTTCCGGATCGAATTTCTCCAGCGCGTGAATCAGGCCGAGGTTCCCTTCTTCGACCAGGTCGAGCAGCGGTATGCCCCGGTTGAGGTAATGCTTGGCGATATTCACGACCAAGCGCAGGTTGTGCTCGATCATTTTCTGGCGCGCCTGGAAGTCGCCGGCACGCACCAGTCGAGCGGTCGCCACCTCTTCTTCCGGCGTCAATAACGCCTTGGCGCCAATTTCGTTCAGGTAAAGCTGGGTGACGTCCTCGATCAGTTCCAGTTCAGGCGTGACCGGTTCGGGCTCCGGCAGCGGCTCGAACTCGGCCTCGGCGGCCGCCAGTTCGTCGTCTTCCGCATCGTCCGTCGCCCCGGGCGTCATCGCTTGGGCAGATAGAGCATCGGATCGATCGGCTTGCCCTGCTTACGAATCTCGAAGTGCAGCTTGACCGTTTCGCTGTCGGTATTGCCCATCTCGGCGATCTTCTGCCCCTTGGTGACCTGCTGGCCTTCCTTGACCAGAATCTTGCGGTTGTGCGCATACGCCGACAGGAAGGTCGCGTTGTGCTTGACGATCACCAGTTCGCCGTAGCCGCGCAGACCAGAGCCCGCATAGACAACCTTGCCTTCGGAGGCTGCCAGCACCGGATCGCCAGCCTTGCCACCAAAATCGAGCCCCTTGTTGCCGGCGTCGCTGTAGCCATTGATCACCTTGCCGGACGAGGGCCATTGCCAATTCACGTCATCCGGGCCAGCCGCCACTTCGGGTTTGGGTTCAGGCTTCGGTTCGGGCTTGGCCTCAGGCGGTTTCTCAGTTTTTGCCTCGGATTTGGGGTCGACCGCAACAGGTGCCGGTTTTGGCTGCGTATCGCCGGCCCGGTTCAGGCGCGCGTAGGCTTCGTCGGAATAAGGCTCCTTGCCACCGCGCGGTTCGCGTTTGAGGCCCTCGGGTGCAGGCCCGGCACTCGCCGGGGCAACGGCCGGAGCGCCGGCAACCTTGCCCGGAGCATCCAGCGCTTGCGTCTCGACGACCGGCGCTGTCACCACGGGTTGCGCGACGACCGCGCCACCACTGGCAGAGGCAGTTGCAGCACCCGGCGGCACGACGCGCAACACCTGTCCTTCGCGTATCGCACCCGGGTTGGTAATGTTGTTCCAGGCGGCGATATCCTTGTAGTCCTGCCCATGATCGAGCGCGATGCGGTACAGGGTGTCGCCACGCTTGACCGTGTAGTAGCCGGGGCCGGACGGGGCGGCGGGAGCGCTTGCGCGCGGCTGCGCCGAGGAGCTGCGATCGACAATCGGCGCCGGCGGCTGGGACATGCAACCCGCCAGAACGAGAGCGGAAACCAAGGGTACGAATAGGCGAATCATTGCGTTCCTGCGAGAAGTGGTACAAAGCGAACAGGATCCAGCCGCGTTTCGACAAATGCCTGCGGCGTACGTTCGATGAATGAAAGATACTGCTCAGTCGCCCCAACTGGCAAGACTAGGCGACCACCGACCGCCAGTTGCGCAAGCAAGGCCTTGGGCACCTGCAGCCCGGCCGCCGCGACAATGATGCTGTCAAATGGACTCGCCTCGGGCAATCCGAATTGTCCATCGGCATGCTTCAAACGCACGTTGAATTGCTGCAATTGCCGCATGTTGGCCTTGGCTTTTTCCAGTAGCGGGCCCAACCGCTCGATCGAATAGACTTCGGACGTCAGTTGCGCCAGCACGGCCGCCTGGTAACCGCAACCGGCCCCGACTTCCAGCGTCTTGCCCAGCGACGCCCGGCCATTGAGCAGAAGTTCGATCATCCGCGCCACCACGAAGGGCTGCGAAATGGTCTGCCCCATGCCCAGCGGCAATGCGGTGTCCTCGTAGGCACGCGAGGCCAGCGCCTCCTCGACGAAGACGTGACGCGGTACCGCGGCCATCGCATTGAGCACCGCCTCGTTGCGGATGCCCTTCTCGCGCAGGCGCTCGATCATGCGCGCCCGCGTCCGCTGCGAAGTCATCCCGACACCGTGCAGACCGTGGGCCGTCATTGCATCCAGTTGGTGATGGCTGCAAGCTGAGCCGTGTGGGTCAGATCGATCTGCAGCGGGGTAATCGAAACGCAACCTCGCTCGACCGCATTGAAATCGGTGCCCGGCCCTGCATCGGCCGCGCCACCCGCTGCACCTACCCAATAGACCGTCTCGTTGCGCGGTGAGCGCATGGTGACCACCGGTTCAGCCTTGTGGCGCCGCCCCAGTCGCGTCACTTCGGTTCCATTCAAATCGGCATGGGGAATATCGGGCACATTGACATTCAAAAGAACGGGTTCGCGAATCGGATTATCGATAAAGCGCTCGACCAGATTGCGTGCGACCCGACCTGCCGTATTGAAATATTCGCCATTATGGCTGGTCAATGAAATGGCGATCGACGGAATGCCCAATAAATACCCTTCGGTCGCCGCCGCCACCGTGCCGGAATAAATGGTATCGTCACCCATATTGGCACCATGATTAATCCCGGAAACAATAATATCCGGAAGATAATCGAGCATTCCGGTCACCGCCAGATGAACGCAATCGGTCGGGGTGCCATTAACAAAATAAAAACCGTTGGCCGCCTGTTTCAGAAATAACGGCCGATCCAGCGTCAGCGAATTGCTCGCCCCGCTTCTATTCTGCTCCGGCGCAACGACCACGATTTCACCCAGGCCCGCCAAGGCATCGGCCAGCGCCTGAATACCGGGCGCGAAATAACCGTCGTCGTTGCTCAGGAGAATACGCATTTTAGACCGTCAGAGATTCCAATGAACCGCCCTTGGCCTGCCATTCGGTGACCCATTTTGGCTGGCGGCCACGGCCAGTCCATTCGAGCGAAGCATTTTCCGGGTGACGATATTTGACCTTGACCTTACCCGCCGGCGCCTTGATTTTCACTTCCTTGCCCACCAGTTCTTCAAGAGCAAAACCACGGGCTTTGGCAAAGGCGCGAACTTCATTAAGAATATTGGCCTTTTCCTGCACTTCCCGGCGCTTCAACTCGACGGGAATCTGTTGCTGCAGATCGCGCAATTGGGCAACGGTCAGAGACGACAAATCCATGATTACCTCCTTGAATAAAATGGTGGAAACAATCTAATTTGTCTTAATATATTTTTCAACCTTTAAATTAAAAAACCGGCATAGGCCGGTTATTTAATTGGTCGGGGCGGCGGGATTCGAACTCGCGACCCCTTGCACCCCATGCAAGTGCGCTACCAGGCTGCGCTACGCCCCGACAAGCCGCGCATTATACCCGAAATACTTGGGAATCAAAGGCGCAGCAGATCGATAATGGCTTTCAATTCGCCGCGCAGACCACCAATTGATTTCGGCAATTCCTGAGGGGCGACCGCAACCTCTTCAAGCAACCCCGCTTCATCGAGCCTGTTACGTGCTCCACTGATCGTAAAGCCCTGATTGTAAAGGAGCTCGCGAATGCGTCGCACCAACAGAACTTCATGATGCTGGTAGTAGCGGCGATTGCCACGTCGCTTAACCGGCTTGAGCTGGTTGAATTCCTGCTCCCAGTAGCGCAGGACGTGGGGCTTTACTCCGCACAGTTCGCTGACTTCACCGATGGTGAAGTAGCGCTTGGCCGGAATCGGTGGCAACTCCTCGCCACCGTGAGGCTTATGCCGCTGTTCCATCACATGCAAGTTCGACGTCGGACTTCAGCTTTTGGCTGGCATGAAAGGTAACGACGCGGCGTGCCGTGATAGGGATTTCCTGGCCGGTTTTCGGGTTGCGCCCGGGACGCTGCGGTTTGTCACGCAACTGGAAATTGCCGAAACCTGACAGCTTTACACCGTCACCGGTTTCCAGGGAGTTACGAATTTCTTCAAAGAAAGCCTCGACCATATCCTTGGCCTCACGCTTGTTGAGGCCAACCTTCTCGAACAACAAGTCAGCCAGCTCGGCTTTTGTCAATGTCATCGTTGTATTTTCCGTCAGGCACGCAGTTGTGCGGCGAACTCCTGCTCCAGACAGGAGATCAGTTGCTGCATCGCCAAATCAACTTCCGCATCTTGCAAAGTACGTTGAGTATCTTGCATAACTATCCGGAACGCAAGACTTTTTTTGTTTTCAGGAACACCCTTGCCAACGTAAACGTCGAACAGTTGAATGTCCTGAACCAGCAACGGCAGATGGTCTTTCAGGCCCTCCAGCA
This sequence comes from Dechloromonas sp., assembly GCA_016790845.1. Taxonomy (GTDB): domain Bacteria; phylum Pseudomonadota; class Gammaproteobacteria; order Burkholderiales; family Rhodocyclaceae; genus Azonexus. The sequence continues at coordinate 25,810 of JAEUOH010000072.1, read as the reverse complement.
GCGTCTGCAGTTCCAGGCCATGATCGACCACGATGGCCAGATCGCGAACGACCGGCGGGAATTTCGAGACCTCGCTATAGACCGGAACAGCCGCTGCCTTGACGGCATTGAAATCGACCTCGAATAGGAGCGGCGGTTGCGGCAGATCGTACTTCTGAACCCATTCCGGGTGCAGCTCGCCAATCACGCCAATTTCCCGCCCGGCGAGCAAAATTCGAGCGGAACGCCCCGGATGCAGTGCCGGATGTGCCAGTTTTTCAAAACGCAATGTTGCCGGCGCCAGCAGCGCTTCGAGATCGCCCTTGACGTCGTAGAAATCGACCTTGCGTGCGCCACTTCCCCAGCTTTCGGGCAGAGCGCCGCCGTAGGCCAGCGCGGCAAGTTTCCATGGCTGACGGAATCCTGCGACCGGCGTTCCCTGTTCTGTGCGATGAAAAGTACGTCCTACCTCGAACAGGCGAACGCGGGTCTGCTTGCGCCGGAGATTGGTCACCAGATTGGAAATCAGGCCGCCAAACAAGGTCGACCGCATCACAGCCATCTGGCTGGCAATCGGATTGGCCAGGCGAATCGGATTCGTATTGGCGGAGAAATCGACCTCCCAAGCCTCCTCGACGAAAGCGAAATTGACCACTTCCTGGTAGCCGCGATCGACCAGCATCTGGCGAATGCGCGCTTGCGGGCGTTGCGCTTCCGGCTGCACCATCATCTTCAGGTTGCCGCGCGGTGCCGGTGCCGGAATGTTGTCGTAGCCGTGCAAACGGGCGATTTCCTCGATCAGGTCTTCCTCGATTTCAATATCGAAGCGCCAGCTTGGCGGCGTTACCAGGAAATCGTCACCCTCGCGGGAATATGGCAGGCCCAGCCCCGAAAAGAGTTTTGCGATCTGGTCCGCACTAATCGCCATGCCCAACACCCTGGCAGCGCGGGCCCCACGCAGGCGAACCTGGTTGCGCGGCGGCATTTCGGCCCGTGCTTCAACGACTGGCCCTGCTTCCCCGCCACAGATTTCGAGGATCAACTGCGTGGCGCGCTCCATTGCCCGACGAGTTCCACCGAAATCGACGCCGCGCTCGAAGCGGTGCGACGCGTCGGAGCCAAAGCCGTAGCGGCGGGCACGGCCAGCAATGGCCTTGGGTGCGAAGAACGCCGATTCGAGGAACAGTTCGCTGGTTTCCAGCGTGATCCCGCTCTCCTCGCCGCCCATGATGCCAGCCATCGCCAGCGGTTTGACGTTGTCGGCGATCATCAGCACATCGTCATCGATAGCAATGGTCTGTTCGTTCAACAGAAGCAACTTTTCGTCAGCCTTCGCCATGCGCGCGTGCACGGCGCCTTCAAGCTTGGTGTTGTCGAAAGCGTGCAGCGGCTGTCCAAGTTCCAGCATCACGTAGTTGGTCACATCGACCAGCGCCGAGATCGAACGGATACCGCTGCGCTCCAGGCGGCGCACCATCCAGGCTGGCGTCGGCGCCTTAGCATCGACGCCCTTGATCACGCGGCCGTAGTAAAGCGGACAGGCCGCTGGCGCATCGAGTACGACCGGTCGCTGGTTGCCGATGGTCGCCGCGACTTCCGGCACTTCGATCGGCTTGACGCTGGCGCCGGCAATTGCCGCCACTTCACGCGCTACGCCGGCCAGCGACAAGCAATCGGCTCGGTTTGGCGTCAGCTTGAGTTCAAACTGGTTGTCGTCGAGATCGAGATATTCACGAATCGACTGTCCGACCGGCGCATCTTCCGGCAACACGAGCAGACCGGACGCCTCCTCGGCAATACCCAGCTCCTTTGCGGAACAAAGCATCCCGGACGACTCAATACCACGCACCTTAGCAATTTTGATGATGAAACCGCCGGGCAGCCTGGCGCCAGGCAAGGCACAGGGGACGTGCAGGCCAACCGCGACATTCGGCGCGCCACAAACGATGGTCGCGGGCTCGCCGCGACCCGTATCGACCTTGCAGACATTCAAACGGTCCGCATCGGGGTGCTTGACGACCTCCAGCACCCGGGCAACGACGACATCGTTGAATTGCGGTGCAACCGGCTCCAGTCCTTCGACTTCAAGACCGGCCATGGTCAGCAGATGGGATAGTTCCTCGCTCGACAGCGTTGTGTCGACAAGAGTGCGCAGCCAGGATTCGGAGAATTTCATGCGAATTGCTCGGTGTGGCGCGTCAGGCGAACTGACGCAGAAAACGGAGGTCGCCCTCGAAGAACAGGCGCAGGTCATTGACGCCGTAACGCAACATGGTCAGGCGATCCTGACCGAAGCCGAAGGCGAAGCCGGTGTATTTTTCCGGATCGATGCCGGCAATGCGTAGCACGTCCGGATGCACCATGCCGCAACCGGCAATTTCCAGCCAGCGACCTTCGAGCGGGCCGCTCATGAAAGCCACGTCGATCTCGGCGGACGGCTCGGTAAACGGGAAGAAGGACGGACGAAAACGAACCTTGAGCTCGTCGGTCTCGAAGAAACTCTTCAGAAAATCGGCTATCACGCCCTTGAGATCAGCAAACGAAACACCCTCGCCAACCCACAAGCCTTCAACCTGATTGAACATCGGCGAATGGGTCGCATCGGAATCGACGCGATAGACACGGCCCGGCGCGATGATGCGAATTTCGGGCATATTTTCAAGTTGCCCGTAACTGGCCACATGCGCCTTCATGTAGCGCGCCTGGATCGGGCTGGTATGGGTACGCAACAGCACCTTGTCGGCAATCGTGCCATCTGGATTCTGCAAGTAAAAGGTGTCGTGCATCGAACGCGCCGGGTGATCCTCGGGCGTATTCATGGCCGTGAAATTGAAAAAATCTTCCTCAATCTCGGGGCCGTCAGCCACTTCAAAACCGATGGAGCGGAACAGGGATTCAATACGCTCCAGTGTGCGGGTTACGGGATGCAAGCCGCCACGCGCTTCGGCGCGACCGGGCAGCGTGACATCCAGCGCCTCCTCTGCCAGGCGCGCTTCCAGCGCCGCCTTGCGAATGGCCTCACGGCGCTCGATGAGCGCAGCCTCAACCGCCGACTTGGCGACATTGATCGCGGCACCGGCGGTTTTCTTCTCATCCGGCGGCAATTTGCCGAGGCCCTTCAGGAGTTCGGTAATCTGGCCGCTCTTGCCGAGAAAACGGGCCTTGACCTGTTCCAGCGCGTCCGGGTCGGAAATGGCAGCGAAGGCTGCTTGTGCTTCGCTAACGATCTGATCGAGATTGTCCATGGACTTCAGTACCTGCAAACTGCTACAAAACCACCAACAAAACGCACGTTTCAGTGCAGGCTCAAGCCGGCACCGCCGACGTAAAGCCGCGAAGCGGCGGCCGAAACTAAAAAAGGAGGCTTGCGCCTCCTTTTTTTCATAACGCTTTCGCTCAGGCGCCGAGCTGTGCCTTGGCCTGGGCGGCCAAGGCGGCAAACGCCGGCTGATCGAAGACGGCCAGATCGGCCAGCACCTTGCGGTCGACTTCGATGTTGGCCTTCTTCAGACCGTTCATGAAGGTGCTGTACTTCATGCCTTCCAGACGGGCGGCGGCATTGATACGGGCGATCCACAGCGAACGGAACTGGCGCTTGCGCTGACGACGGTCACGGTACTGGTACTGACCGGCCTTCATTACCGCCTGCTTGGCAATGCGATATACGTTCTTGCGACGACCGCGGTAACCCTTGGCTTGAACGAGAACCTTCTTGTGACGCGCGCGCGCCGTTACACCACGTTTGACTCTAGGCATCTTCTATCTCCTTATGCGTAGGGCATCATGGCGCGAACGGATGCTGCATCGCGCTCGTGAACGGCAGTGGCACCGCGCAGGTGACGCTTAACCTTGGTGGTCTTCTTGGTCAGGATGTGACGCTTGAAGGCTTGGCCGCGCTTGATGCTGCCGCCGGCGCGAACCGAGAAGCGCTTCTTGGCGCTGCTCTTGGTCTTCATTTTGGGCATTTTCTGCTCCTAATGACATGCTACCAGGTGGCTCCCGACGGGAACGCTTCTACTACCTGAAAGCACTTATTTAAACAACCAGTTACAACTACTACCTAAGCCTGTTTATCAAGCTTTTTTCTTGCTCGGGGCGATGATCATGATCATCTGCCGCCCTTCCATCTTCGGCATCTGCTCGACTTGCCCAACGGCTTCGAGATCCGCCTTGATTCGCTCCAGCTGACGCATGCCGAATTCCTGATGCGCCATTTCGCGACCCCGGAAGCGCAGGGTCACCTTGACCTTGTCCTCTTCCTCCAGGAAGCGCGTCATGTTCCTGAGCTTGATCTGGTAATCGTTTTCGTCGGTACCCGGGCGCAGCTTGACTTCCTTGACCTGCACCTGCTTCTGCTTCAGCTTGGCCTCATGCGCACGCTTCTGTTCCTGGTACTTGAATTTGCCGTAATCCATGATGCGGCAAACTGGTGGCTTTGCCGTCGGCGCGATTTCAACCAGGTCAACCCCGGCTTCTTCGGCCATCTGCAACGCAGCGCGGATATTCACAATCCCCAACTGCTCGCCTTCCACACCCTGGAGACGAATCTCCGGAACCGTAATTTCTTCGTTGAGGCGATGCGCCTTGTTCTGAGCTATGGTGAAACCCCCGAAAACAACAATAATTAAGCCGTGCCACTACGCGCTGCGACTTCCCCTCGGAGTCGCTCGATCAGCACCTCGACCGTCATCTGACCGAGATCCTGACCACCGCGTGTACGCACGGCCACCAGTCCGGCTTCCTTTTCCTTGTCGCCCACGACGAGTTGATAAGGTAGCCGGTTCAAGCTATGTTCCCGAATTTTATAGGTAATTTTCTCATTGCGCAAATCCGCCTCGGCGCGGAAGCCCGCCTGGTGTAGCTTTTGCGCGACTTCGGCAGCGTAATCGGCCTGCTTTTCGGAGATATTCAGAACGACTGCCTGGGTCGGTGCCAGCCATAGCGGCAAGGCACCGGCAAAGTTTTCGATCAGGATGCCTATGAAGCGCTCCAGCGAACCGAGAATCGCCCGGTGCAGCATGACCGGCACCTTGCGCTCGTCGTTCGCATCGACATATTCCGCACCAAGACGACCGGGCATCGAGAAATCGACCTGGATGGTTCCGCACTGCCAGGTACGACCGATCGCGTCCTTGATATGGAATTCGATCTTCGGACCGTAGAAGGCGCCCTCGCCCGGCAGTTCTGTCCACTCCAGCCCGGAAGCGCGCAAACCCTGGCGCAGCGCATCTTCGGCCTTGTCCCAAACCCCGTCGGAACCGACCCGGCTATCCGGGCGCAGCGCAAGTTTGACGGCAACGTCATGGAAGCCAAAATCAGCATAGACCTTCTTGACCAGTGCGTTAAACGCAGTCACTTCGGATTCGATCTGATCTTCGGTACAGAAGACATGACCATCATCCTGGACGAAGCCGCGGACGCGCATCAGGCCATGCAGCGCGCCGGTCGGCTCGTTGCGGTGGCAGGAGCCGAACTCGCCGTAGCGCAACGGCAGCTCGCGGTAGGAGCGCAGGTCGGCATTGAAAACCTGAACGTGGCCCGGACAGTTCATCGGCTTCACCGCGTAATCACGGTTCTCCGAAGACGTCGTGAACATGTTGTCCTTGTAGTGCTCCCAGTGACCCGATTTTTCCCACAGGGTCTTGTCGAGAATCTGCGGACAACGCACTTCCTGGTAGCCGTTGTTGCGATAGACGGCACGCATGTACTGCTCGATTTCCTGCCAGACCGCCCAACCCTTGGGATGCCAGAACACCAGACCCGGGGCCTCGTCCTGCATATGGAAAAGGTCGAACTGCTTGCCGAGGCGGCGATGGTCGCGCTTCTCGGCCTCTTCGAGCATGTGCAGATAGGCGTCGAGATCCTCCTTCTTGGCCCAAGCAGTTCCGTAGATGCGCTGCAACTGCTCGTTGCGATGATCGCCCCGCCAGTAGGCACCGGCCACCTTCATCAGCTTGAAGACCTTGAGCTTGGCCGTCGTCGGCACGTGCGGGCCGCGGCAGAGGTCGATGAAATCGCCTTCGCGGTAGAGCGAAACCTGCTGGTCGGCCGGGATCGCCGCGATCAGTTCCGCCTTGTACTTCTCGCCAAGATCGAGGAAGAATTTGACCGCATCGTCACGATTCCAGACTTCGCGGCTGACCGGGATGTCCTTCTTCGCCAGTTCGGCCATGCGCTTTTCGATCGCCACCAGATCTTCCGGCGTAAACGGGCGCTTGTAGGCGAAATCGTAGTAGAAGCCGTTTTCAATGACCGGTCCGATGGTGACCTGCGCCTCGGGGAACAGTTCCTTGACCGCGTAAGCCAACAGATGCGCCGTGGAATGGCGGATCAATTCCAGGCCGTCGGCATCCTTGTCGGTGATGATGGCGAGATCGGCATTTTTTTCGATCAGGTAGGAGGTATCGACCAGCTTGCCATCCACCTTGCCGGCCAGCGCGGCGCGCGCCAGGCCGGCGCCAATGCTGGCAGCGACTTCGGCAACGGTAACCGCCTGCTCGTAGCAGCGGATGGAACCATCGGGCAGTTTGATATCTGGCATGGCAAATCTCTAGGCGAAAAAAAAGTGCGGGGCGAGCCGCACTTTTTTGGTCGAACGAAGGCTGACTCGGTTACGGTTTCTGAACTGCGGTGCAAGTTCGGAACAGCATTATCAGCCTTTTCAGGAATTTGGTAGGCGGTATTGGAATCGAACCAACGACCTCCACGATGTCAACGTGGCGCTCTAACCAACTGAGCTAACCGCCTGAAGAAGCGCGCATTATAAGGATGTCGGGAGGCAAGTCAACAAATTTTGCCGGAAATCCCGATGCGCTGCGTCACTCGCCAAAAGCTGCGCTCAGGGCGGCCACCATGTAGCCGTGATCGAGCACGCCAGCACTCTCGCGGATACTGTGCATGGCCCACATCGGCGAACCGACATCGACGCTCGCCACGCCGAGGCTGGCGGCAACGATGGGGCCGATGGTACTGCCACAGCCGAGATCTGTGCGATGCGCATAGTGCTGGTACGGCACCCCCGCCTTCTCGCACAGCATGATGAAACGTGCCGCGCTGTCGGCGCCGGTGCTGTAGCGCTGGTTGGCATTGATTTTGATCACCGGCCCACCGTTGACCGCAACACGATGGCACGGCTCGTAAGCCGCCGGGAAATTCGGGTTATAGGCATGTGCCATGTCGGCGCTGATGAAGAAGCTGCGAGCGAGCGCGCAACGATAATCCTCATTGTCGAGCCCGGCAATCGCGGCGATACGCCGCAGCACATCGGAAATGAAAGTGCCGCCGGCACCGGTGGCACTTTCGCTGCCCACCTCTTCGTGATCGAAAAAGGCACAGACGTTGGTCGTTCCGGGAGATTCGACCGCCAGCAACGCGCTCAGCCCGGCATGGCAGGAAGCCAGATTGTCCAGTTGGCCGTCGGCTATGAACTCCTTGTCTGCGCCCCAAAAAGCACCGGGCTGCGTATCGCAGGCAGCGAGTTCCCAACTCAGGATGTCGCCAGATTCGACCGCCAGACGCTCTGCCAGCAGGGCATGGAAGCGCCCGTCGGCAGCACCGCTGTCGCCTGCCAGCCCCAAGGTCAGCGGCAATTCCGTCTGCTTGTTGAATTTAAGGCCGCTCTCGTTGACCTCGCGGTTCATGTGGATCGCCAGATTCGGCAAGCGCAGCAGCGGCTCGCCAAAACTGACCAGCCGTAGCGAAGCGCCGGCGCCGTCGCGCACCGCGACCCGCCCGGCCAAGCCCAGATCGCGGTCGGCGAAAGTTGCCAGGATCGGCCCGCCATAGACTTCGACACCGAGCCGCAATAGCCCGTCACCAGCCTGCAGCGGTTTGGGCTTGATCCGCAGACCCGGAGAATCCGTGTGGGCGCCAACGAGCCGAAAGCCGCGCTCGGCGAGCGATTCCCCGCCAGCCACGAAAGCAATGATCGACGAACCGCCACGAACCACGTAATAGCGCCCGCCAGCCGTCAGTTGCCAGCGCTCGTCCTCGCGCAAGGCGACGAAACCACTTTGCCGCAAGCGCTGAGCAACAGCATCCACGGCGTGCCACGGGCTCGGACTGGCGTCGATGAAAGCGAGCAGATCCTGCGCCTGCGCTCGGATATGGGCGGATATTTCCATGATTGTTCGTGTCCCAAAGGCAATGGCCGAAAGATACCAAAAGCTCACGCGACGGCGTGCACGAATCACAGTAAGATGCCGCGTTTTCCGGGAGATGTGCAATGAACGACGGATGGATCGTCCTGGCGATATGCTTTTTGTTTGTTCTGGGTGCGGCGCTTCCCCTGATTCGCGATCGCGGATCGGACAAGACGAACCTGCCCCCGCGCAAGGAAACCCTGCGCGACTGGCGCAACGAAAAATAATCTGGGGAACCCCATGGACGCGCGCATTACCGAACTCGAAATCAAGATCAGCTACGCCGAGGACATGATCGACGAACTGAACCGGGTCGTCTTTCGCCAGCAGCAGCAGATCGACCTGCTGGTCGGCGAAGTCAAGGCACTGCGCGAACAGGCTCAGAATGCCGCCCCCGGCGAGCCACGCAGCCTGCGCGACGAACTGCCGCCACATTACTGACCCGTGCCCGCCGCGCCGATCACCATTCTCTACCACGCCGACTGCCCGGACGGCTTTGGCGCGGCCTACGCGGCGTGGCGGCGTTTCGGCAACGCTGCCAGCTATCGCCCGATGCACCACGGTCAACCATGGGAAATGACCGAAATTGCCGGGCACGACGTTTATATCCTCGACTTCTCATTTTCGCCGGACACGCTTGAAGCCTTGGCCGGCCTGGCAAATTCGGTCGTCCAGATCGATCACCATGCCTCGGCCCGCCTTCCGTGGGCGGATCGCCTGACAGACGCACCGCATGGCGGCGAAAGCTACCGCCATCCGACCCTGCCGCTGACGCTAATTTTTGACCTCGACAAATCCGGCGCCCGACTGGCCTGGGAGTATTTCCATGCTGGCGAGCCCGTACCGCTCATCCTGCGCCATATTGAGGACATGGATCTCTGGCGCTTTGCCCTGCCCGGGACACGCGCCATCGGCAGGGCGCTACGCCTGCTGGACTTCGATTTCGCAATCTGGGACGAACTGATTTGCGCCACACCGGACGCCGATAGCCCGCGCTACAAGGCATTGCTTGCCGATGGCGAAAGCATCGAGCGCTTCTTCCAGACCGAGGTCGACCGCCTGGCCCAAAGCCGGCTCGTGATGCCGGTACGGCTGCGCGGCGAACCGCTCGACCCGCTTCAGGCAGTGCGTCATGGCCTGCCGACGATAATCGAAGATGAGCGCGCCTGGCGTGCGATTGCCGGACTGGCGATAAACGCCGGCGCCATGTTTGCTTCGGAACTGGGTGACCGTCTGGCTGAACGCTGCGGCAGCGTCGGCCTGATCTGGCAACTGGGCAGCGACGGGCTGGTCAAGGTCTCGTTGCGCGGCCGGGGAAATCTCGATGTTGCGGAAATCGCCGTCAACTACGGCGGGGGCGGACACCCGAATGCCGCCGGATTCCGCATCCCGCTCGCCCGGTTCGCGCGCGAGATTCTAGGAAAGCAATGTTATAAATCAGATTAACTATAATATTTAGCAACATGATTTATAACGAATTAATGGTGCCCAGGAAGGGACTCGAACCCCCACACCTTTCGGCGCCAGAACCTAAATCTGGTGCGTCTACCAATTTCGCCACCTGGGCAGGCGGCCGGATTCTACCACCGCCTGCGCCTTGACCCTATACTTCGCGCCGATGTCCGTCGATCATTACGAAAACTTCCCCGTTGCCTCGTTCCTGGTGCCAGCGCCCCTGCGCCGGCCGATCGAGGTCATCTACCGCTTTGCCCGTAGCGCCGACGATATTGCCGACGAAGGCGATGCCAGCGATCAGGTACGCTTGGCCGGGCTGGCGGCCTACCAGGCGGAACTGGATCGCATCGACGCCGGCACGGCGCCGCAAACCCCACTGTTCGTCGCGCTGGCCGAGGTGATTCGCCAACATGATCTGCCAATCCAGCTTTTTCGCGACCTGCTCGATGCGTTTGCCCAGGATGTCATCAAGAAGCGGTATGCCGACTACCCTGAACTGCTCGACTACTGCCGCCGCTCTGCCAACCCGGTCGGGCGCCTGGTGCTGCATTTGTTCGGGCGCAGCGAACCCGAACATCTGGCGCAATCCGACTGTATCTGTACCGCGCTGCAGCTAATCAACTTCTGGCAGGATGTTGCGGTCGACTGGCAAAAAGAGCGGATTTACATTCCACAAACCGATCTGCCGCGCTTTCGCGTCAGCGAAGCCGATATCGCCGCCGGCCACTGGTCGGCCAACTGGGCAGCACTGATGGATTTTCAGATCGACCGCACACGCGAATTGATGCAGCAAGGCACCCCTCTCGTCAACGCCCTGCCTGGCCGCCTCGGCTGGGAAATCCGGCTGACTGTACAAGGCGGCCTGCGCATTCTCGAACGAATCCGCCGGGTGCGCGGGGACGTGTTTTCCCGCCGCCCGAAGCTCGGCAAATGGGACTGGCTGGTCCTTGCCGGCCGTTCCCTTACAATGTGACCCCATGAATCCCGATCAATATTGCCAGGAGAAGTGCGCCGCCAGCGGTTCCTCCTTCTACTACAGTTTCCTGTTCCTGCCCGCCGAGCGCCGCCGCGCGATCATGGCACTCTACGCCTTCTGTCGCGAAGTAGACGACGTCGTCGACGAATGCAATGACGTGTCAATTGCCTCGACCAAGCTCGCCTGGTGGCGCCAGGAAGTGGACCGCATCGCCAACGGCCAGCCGACGCACCCGGTCGGGCTGGCACTGAAGGCAGTAAGCGGAAATTTTAGCCTGCCCGCCGAGCAACTGCTGGAAATCATCGACGGCATGGAAATGGACCTCATGCAGTCGCGCTACCTCGACTTCAAGGGCTTGTCGCTTTACTGCTACCGTGTCGCCAGCGTCGTCGGCCTGCTCGCCGCCGAGATTTTCGGTTTTCAGGATCGCCAGACGCAGAAATACGCGCACGACCTCGGCATGGCCTTCCAACTCACCAACATCATCCGCGACATCGGCGAAGACGCACGACGCGGCCGCATCTACATCCCGATGGATGAACTCAAGCGCTTCAACGTGCCGGCCGCCGACATTCTCAACGCCAAATACTCGGACAACTTCACCGCCCTGATGCAGTTCCAGGCCGAACGCGCCGAGCAATACTACGTGCAGGCAATGGCCCAGTTGCCGGCCGTCGACCGCAAGAGCCAGCGCCCTGGCCTCATCATGGCGGCGATCTATCGCACCCTGCTCGACGAGATCAAGCGCGAAAACTTCCAGGTTCTGCACCAGCGCATCGCGCTGACACCCGTGCGCAAGCTCTGGATCGCCTGGAAAACCTGGGCCTTCGCGTGAAAGTCGCGGTCATCGGCGGCGGCTGGGCGGGCCTCGCCGCTGCCGTCGACCTGACGGCTGCCGGTGTCACCACTACGCTTTTCGAAGCCGGGCGCGTCCCCGGCGGTCGCGCACGCGGCATCGACATCGCCGGCCGGCGCCTCGACAACGGCCAGCACATCCTGCTTGGCGCCTACCGCGAAACCCTGAACCTGATGCAGCAAGTCGGCGCCGATCCCGCGCAACTGCTCGACCGCCATCCGCTGCAAGTCCTTGATCCCGGCATCTTCCGCCTCGCCCTGCCACGCTGGCCGGCTCCGCTCAATGTCGCCTGGGGTTTGCTATCGGCAGTTGCGGTCGACTGGCCGGAAAAGGCAAAAACCGCGCTGTGGATGCAAGGCGTCAAATGGCGCGGCTTTCGCCTGCCGGCCGACACCACCGTTGCCGCCTGGCTCGACGCCGCCGGACAGACCGGCGCCCTGCGTCGCCACTTGTGGGAGCCGCTCTGTCTGGCCGCCCTCAACCTGCCGGCCGAACGCGCTTCCGCACAAATCTTCGCCAACGTGCTACGCGACAGTCTCGGCAGTTCGCGCCGGGCCGACACCGATCTGCTGCTGCCACGCGCCGACCTCGGCACCCTGCTGCCCGAACCGGCCGTCCGCTGGCTGGTGACCAATGGCGCCACGTTGCACTTCGGCACGCGCATCACCGGCCTTGTGCCAAGGCCGGACGGCATCGAAATTGCCGGCAGCATTTACGACGCGGCCATCGTCGCCACCGCGCCGCAGCACGCCGACAAGCTCTGGCCGCCCCTCGCCATCACATTCGATTACGAGCCGATTGCCACGGTCTACCTCGAATTTTCGCCCAAAACCGCCCTCGCTTTCCCACTACAAAAACAATCGGGAAAATACGGCCAATGGGTCGTCGACCGCAACAACGGCCTGCTGGCCTGCGTCCTCAGCGGCCACGGCGACTGGGAAGCGCTTGCCGACGACCAACTCGCTGCCGCGCTTTGCGCCGAGCTCTCGCTGCCCGAACCACCCCGCTGGCATCAGGTCATCCGCGAAAAACGCGCAACCTTCTCCTGCCGCCCGTCGCTCGCGCGCCCCGACTGGCGCACCGCCGACTCGCGCGTGGTGCTGGCCGGCGACTACACCTGGGCCGACTACCCCGCAACGCTTGAAGGGGCAGTGCGCAGCGGCCGACGCGCCGCCCACGCAATACTCGGAAAACGCTAAAATCCGCCGTCATGACTGTCCCGCGCTTCGCTTTTCTGCTCGCCGTCACCCTCGCTGCCACGACGGCTGGCGCCGGGGAGGAATGGGGCATGCGCCCCCGGGAAGACCACCCAACCCAGCCCCCGGCGCCAAGCGAACCGAACCGAAGCGACGACCTGACACCCCTGCTTGGCAAGCAACTCGCAGCCCTGAAGCGGCAGCCGGAAAATACGGATCTGCGCAAGGCCGCCTGGGTAACCGCCATGCGCCTCGGTCTCTTCGCCCAGGCCGCCGCGCTGGATGCACCGCTTTCGGCTGACGAACGGCGGGCGATGGAAGGCGACTTGATCGCGATCGACATCCGCTACGGCATCGTCGATACCAAAACGTTGCGCGGCAAGGAACGTTTTTTGCGCCTGGACAAGGCGTTGACCGCAACCGACCCGCTCGCCGCCGAATTTTTCGCCGGCAAGGCGCCGGATGGCGAAGACCAGCGCCGCCTGACCGACCGCCTGAGCGCACTCGCGGCCCGTCGCCGCGCCGCCGACGCGGTCGTGCTTTACGAGACCTTGCGCCAACGCGACATTCCCGTGCCGCTGTGGGCCGAGCGCGACATCGCCGGCAGCTACCTCGAACTGCGCCGCCCGCAGGAGGCGCTGAGCCGCTACCGGCAGGTGGTCGCCGCCAATCCCGACGATTTCGACGCCAATCTCGGTCTTTTCTACGCCCTGGTCGAAACCGAGCAACTCGATGCCGCGACCGAGCATATCGACCGCTACGCCGCGCACTTGCCTGAACACCGCCACCTTGACGGCCGCTACAACGGCGAGCGCCTGAGCGCCGACATCACCGCCGACCGCGTGCGCCTCTTTGCCGACCGTCTTGCCGAGGCGCAGACCCGCATCGATGCCCGCCATGCCGCGATCCCCTACAACAGCGAGGCGCGCGCCTCCTCCGCCAGCCTGGCACTGGCCCGTGGCTGGCCGCGCCAGGGCGACGAAATGCTGCGTCGAACCATCGGCTCCGACCCGATCAACCCGTCGCTCCATGCCGACCTTGCCGAAAACCGCCTGACCCTGCAAGACTGGCCGGCCGCCCGCGCCGCGCTCGATTACGCCACCGACCTCGACGCCGAAAACGGCGCCGTGCGCCGCGCCCGGCGCAGTTTCGAGCTTTACGACAGCTACGAACTCTATATCGAGGCAGGCTATGGCGAAGGGCAGGACGTCAATTACTTCGGTAGTCGCGACTGGTCGATCGACACCTTCCTCTATAGCCGCCCGATCGCCGACAGCTGGCGCGCTTTCGCCCACAACTATTCCGCCAGCGCCGATTTCTACGGCGATAACCAGACCTGGATTCGCAGCGGCGCCGGTATCGAATGGCGCCAGAACGATTGGCGACTGACCGGTGAAATCAACGGCGGCAGTGGCGTCAAGGCCGGCGCCACCGGCACCGTGCGCTGGAAACCGGACGACCAATGGTCTTTCTACGGCGCTGCCGAAAGCGTGACCAATCAAATCCCGCTGCGCGCCGTAGCCGACGGCATTTACGCCAGCCGCGCCAGCCTCGGCACCGATTGGCAGCAGAACGAATCGCGCAAACTGGCGCTTGGCGCGTTTGCCAGCGACTTTTCCGACGGCAATCTGCGTAGCGGCGTCAACGCGTCGTGGTTCGAGCGCTGGGCCAGCGGCCCCAAATGGATGTTCGAGACGACGCTCGGCGCGGACACCTCGCGCAATTCGCTCGACACCAGCGTCAATTACTTCAACCCGAAAAGCGACCGTTCCTTGTGGTTGACCGCAGCCGTCGAAAACCTGACCTGGCGCAGCTACGACCATTCATTCCGCCAGCGCCTGGCATTGACCGGCGGCACCTACTGGCAGGAATACTACGGATCCGGCGCCATCGAAGCCATCGAATACACACACCGCTGGGAACTCGACCGCGACCTCTCGCTCCGCTACGGCATTGGCCGCCTGCTGCGCCCCTACGACGGAGAACGCGAGGGACGCACATTCGCCAACCTGGTCATGCTATGGCGCTTCTGATCCGTACCCTTTTTGGCCTCCTGCTGGCGCTCGCCGTCGCGCTGGCGACGGCCGCCGACGCTCGCTTCATGGCCCTCAGCTACCACGAGGTACTCGCCGACGACGAGCCGATGACCCCGACCGCCGTCCGCGCCAGCGACCTGGCCCGGCAATTTGCCTGGCTAAAAGTCAATGGCTACCACCCGGTTAGCGTCGACCAGATCCTCGCCGCCCGCGCCGGCGGGCCTCCGCTGCCCGACAATGCCATCCTGCTGACCTTCGACGACGGGTTCAAGGACGTCTATACGCGCGCTTTCCCGTTGCTCAAGCTGTTCAACTACCCGGCGGTAATCGCCCTCGTCGGCCGATGGATGGACGTTCCCGCGGGTGGGATGGTCGACTACGATGGCAAACCCGTGCCGCGCAGCAAGTTTCTGGACTGGGCGGAGGTGCGTGAAATGCAGAAATCCGGCCTGGTCGAGGTCGCCTCGCACTCCTACGACCTGCATCGCGGCATCCTCGCCAATCCGCAGGGCAACACGCAGCCGGCGGCCACCACAAGGCACTACGCCAACGGCCGCTACGAAGATGACGCAGCCTACCTCGCCCGCCTACGCCATGAACTGCGCGACACCATCGCCAAGCACACCGGCAAGGCGCCGCGCATCATCGTCTGGCCTTACGGGCGCAGCAACGGTGCTGCCCAGCAAGTCGCCGCCGAACTCGGCATGCCCATCGGCCTGACGTTGGTCGACGGCTTCAACGATGCGTCGACGCCCACCGCCATCTGGAAACGTCAACTGATCGAAAACAGTCCATCGCTGCAGGCCTTCGCCGAAATGCTGCGCGTCACCTGGGACCCAAACCCGGGGCGCAGCGTCAAGGTCGATCCTGGCACCTGGCCGTCCGGCGAAGACGAACTTTCGCCAACCCTCGACCGCCTGCTGACGCTGAGCCCCAACATCGCCTTCGTCAAACCGGCCATCCAGGGCGACGGCCGCGAAATGGCCCTGTTCCCTACCAAACTGCGCCCGGTTGCCGCCGACAAGCTGAACCACATTTCCTGGCAGACCGAGCGCCGCGCCGGCGTGCCCGTCTTCATCGATCTGCCGGATGCCTGGCTGAACGAACCTGAACTGATTGCCGATCTCGCCCGCTACGTCAATTTCGCTGGCCTGCGCCTGCGTGCCGCGCCCGGTAGCGCCGTTGCCGAAAGCGTCCGCAAGGCCGCCGGGCGTTGGGTCTGGCCGCTTCAGTTGGCCTATGCCCTCGACCAGCCACCGACTTCGGCGCAATGGGCCGCGCTGCAACCCGGTGACCTGGTGGTGCTGCCGGCTACCGAGGAGAATATCGCCGCCGTGCCGCATGAAATGGCGCGCCGCGTGCTCTTCGAATTCGATCCGTCGTTGCCGCCGGAAGCAATCGCCCGCCGCATGAACCGCCTCGAAGCCGACGGTTTCCGCCAGTTCGGCATCGCCGGCCTGCCGGACAGCGTCATGGGCCCGATCTTTCCTTCCCTGTCGCTGCGCTGGCAGCCGCAACTGCCATGAACGTGACACCGCTGCCTATCCTGTTTGGCGGGCTCTGGGACACCATCCTCGCCTACGTATTTCTTTACCCGGTGCTGATGTCGGTGGTCTGGATGATAGGCGGCATCGCGTTTTATCTGCGCTTCGAACGCAAACCGCACCGCATCGTCAACCAGCCCCCATCGCGCGACGACTACCCGCTGATCGCTGTCCTCGTCCCTTGTTTCAATGAGGAAGCGCACGCCGAGGAAACCATCGACGCCCTGATGGAACTCGAATACCCGAATTTCGAGGTCATCGCCATCAACGACGGCAGCAAGGATCGCACCGGTGAAATCCTCAACGCGCTGGCCGCGCGTTACCCCAAATTGCGCGTCGTCCATCAGCTTGAAAACCAGGGCAAGGCGGTCGGACTCAATACCGCCGCGCTGTTGACCAAAGCGGAAATCCTGCTCGGCATCGACGGAGACGCGCGCCTAGACCCATACTCGCTGCATTGGCTGGTTCGCCATTTCGACGAGCACGAGGTCGGCGCCGTCACCGGCAACCCGCGCGTGCGCAACCGATCCACCCTGCTCGGGCGCATCCAGGTCGGCGAATTCTCGTCCATCGTCGGCCTCATCAAGCGCGCCCAGCGCTCCGTCGGCCTCATCTTTACCGTCTCCGGCGTCATCACCGCCTTCCGGCGCAGCGCTCTGCATGAAGTCGGCTACTGGAGCCCGGAAAAGCTGACCGAGGACGTCGACATCACCTGGAAACTGCAGCTCGCCAGCTGGGAAGTTCGCTTCGAGCCACGCGCGCTGTGCTGGATACTGATGCCGGAAACGCTGCGCGGTCTGTGGAAACAGCGCCTGCGCTGGTCGATGGGCGGCACCCAGGTACTGCTCGACTACCTGCCAAGGATTTTCTCGCTGAAAAACCTGCGCCTCTGGCCACTTTTCATCGAATACGCCGCAAGCATCCTCTGGGCCTTCCTTTTCATGCTCCTGCTGCTCTACCGCACGACCGATCTGATCTTCTACAGGATCGACCTGCAAAGCTCGCCGATGCTGATGCTCGGCTGGGCCGGGCTGCTGATCGGCACCACCTGCCTGCTCCAGATCATGCTCAGCCTGGTGCTCGACCGCCGCTACGACCGTGGCCTGCTCAAAAACTATTTCTGGATGATCTGGTATCCCATTGTTTACTGGCTGCTAACCGCAGCCACGGCGGTTGCGGCATTGCCCAAGACCATTTTCCGAGACTCTGAGAAACGCGCACGATGGACCAGTCCCGACCGGGGCATCACCCCCTCCCGCTAATCATCGAGCGGCCGGATCTGGCGCATCCGGTACGCCGGGCCATTTCCTACCTTCTCACCGCAGGCGGCTGGCTGCTGTGGCTGGTGATGTGGGTGCCCTTCCTGGCCGCACTGGGGCGCCATTTGGGCTATCAGGTGCCGGAAATCGCCTTTCCCAGCCAGATCAGCCTGCAATCCTTCCTCATCTTGGTCAAAATGCTGCCTTTTGTCATCGGCGCGGCGATCGGGCTGATGCTTCTAAGCTTTTTGTGGGACAAACTGAAAACGCATGCCGGCTTTCCCGACCGTCGCTGGCGCCCTGTCGGGCTGGATCGTCTGGCCCACAGCATGGCGCTCGAACCCCAACAACTGGCAGCATGGCAATCAGCACAGGTGCTCTACGTCCATCACGGCGATCATGGCAACGTGATCGATGCCAGCACCACGCCGCCGGATCAGCCCAGCCGTCCGGACTGAATCCGCAGTACACGCCTGCAACGCGCTGCTATCGCCTCATCGTGAGTCACCAGGATCAGCGTCGTTCCCTGTTTCGCGTTGAGCTCGAACATCATGTCGATGATCTGCTGGCCGGTCGCTGCATCGAGATTGCCAGTCGGCTCGTCGGCCAGCACCAGGCGCGGATTCGGCGCGAAAGCGCGGGCCAGCGCCACACGCTGCTGTTCGCCACCGGAAAGATGTTTCGGATAGTGTTTCAGCCGGTGATCCAGCCCGACGCGCGCCAACCATTCGCGGGCGGTTGCGGTCGACCCCGAAAAACCGGCCAATTCCAGGGGCAGCATCACATTCTCCAGCGCCGTCAACGACGGCAACAACTGGAAGGACTGGAAGACGAAGCCGAGCGTCTTGCCACGCAGCCGTGCCAGTTCGTCCTCATCGAGCGCCGTCAGCGATCTACCGTCGAGACGTACCTCGCCGGCCGTCGGCACATCGAGCCCTGCCAGCAATCCGAGCAATGTCGACTTTCCCGAGCCAGAGGCGCCTACAATCGCCACCGTTTCCCCGGACATGACCGAGAAGGAAATATCCTGCAAAATCGTCAGCGGCTCGCCGCCGTTATCGACTGTTTTGCCCAACGCCAGCACTTCAACCACCGGTTTTTCCATCATGCGGATCGTCCTGCTCCTGTTTGCCCTGTGCTTCACCGCCACCCCGGCCCTCGCCGCACGCACCATCCTGGTCATGGGCGACTCGCTCTCCGCCGGCTACGGCATCCGTCCCGACCAGGCCTGGCCGTCGCTGCTCGGCAAGCAACTGGCGGAAAAGCGACTCGATTATAGCGTCGCCAACCTCTCGATCTCCGGCGAAACCACTGCCGGTGGCCGCGCCCGCCTGCCCGACGCGCTGCGCCAGTACAAACCGGCGGTCGTCGTCATCGCCCTCGGCGCCAACGACGGCCTGCGCGGCCTGCCGCTCGCCCAGATGCGCGACAACCTGACCGCCATGCTCGACGCCGCACGCGCCGCCGGTGCCCGCACTCTGCTGATCGGCATGCGCCTGCCGCCCAACTATGGCCCTTATGCCGCCGAATTCGACGCTGCCTTCCGCGACACCGCCGCACTCAAGAAGAGCGCCTATTTCGATTTCCTGCTGGCGCCGATCGCCCTCGACCGCCGCTACTTCCAGTCCGACGGCCTGCACCCGGTCGCCGACGCGCAACCGCTGATCCTGGACGCCGTCTGGCCCCACCTGCAGCCATTGTTGAAATAAGCTGATGACGCCCGACCGCCCCACCCTTCCCGATCTTGCCAGATTCGACAGCATCATCGATGTCCGCTCGCCGGCCGAATTCGCCGAAGACCACATCCCCGGCGCCATCAACTGCCCGGTGCTCGACAACCAGCAACGCATCGAGGTTGGCACCCTCCACAAGCAAGTATCGCCATTCGCGGCACGCAAAGTCGGCGCCGCGATGGTTTCCGAGAACATCGCCCGCCATCTGCAGAGCAGCGTTTTCGACCGTCCAAAAGACTGGAAGCCGCTGATCTATTGCTGGCGCGGCGGCAATCGCAGCGGTGCGATGACCACCGTGCTGCGCGGCATCGGCTGGAAAGCTACGCAACTCGAAGGCGGTTACAAGACCTGGCGCAACCACGTCATCAGCCGGCTCGAACAATTGCCACCCGACCTGACGTTTCGCGTCATCTGCGGCGCCACCGGCAGCGGCAAGACGCGCATCCTGCAAGCCATCGCCGAGCTCGGCGAACAAGTGCTCGATCTCGAAACGCTGGCTAGCCACAAGGGCTCCGTCCTCGGCGTCCTGCCGGGCCTGCCGCAACCCACACAGAAATGCTTCGAGACCCTGCTGCTGCAAGCCCTCTTGGACTTCAACCCGGCCCGCCCGGTCTATGTCGAAGCCGAAAGCCGCAAGATCGGTCGTCTGCAACTTCCCGAAACCCTGCTCGCAAACATCCGCCAGGGCGAGCGCCTCAATATCGAAGCATCGCTCGCCGCCCGCATCGACTTCCTGCTCGCCGACTACGATTATTTCCTGCGGATGCCGGACTTGCTGCTGCAACGACTCGACCGCCTCAAGGGCATGCACAGCCGCGAGACGCTCGCCCGCTGGGCGGAACAGGTTCGCACAGCGGACTGGACAAGCCTCGTCCGCGAACTGCTGACACAGCACTACGACGCGCTATACCAACGCTCGCAAGGCCTTCATTTCCTCGGCCAGCGGCATCCCGCCGCATTTGGCACCGACGACCTGTCACCGCGCGGCATCGCCGACCTCGCCCGGCGCATCGTTCACTCCCGAACCGCGCAAATCGCCTGACGCAGCGCCGGCTTCGGCCTCGCCACATACCCCTCTTCGAAGGCAATTTCACGCAGCCCGGCGGCGGCGGCCACCGCCCGTAACTCCTGCGAGCGGAGCAGAAAATCGGGATTAGAGGGTTTGCCGTAAGCTTCGTTGCCGACCATGAAGGTCTCGTAGATCAGCACGCCGCCGCAGGCCAGCAACGCACAGACATCCGGCAGGCGCGGCCGCCACAGGTAGTTGGTGACGATCACGCCGGCGAACAACTGGCCAGCCAGCGGCCACTCGCCGCCCTCCAGATCGGCAGCCAGCGTCCTCACGCCCGGGCAATCGGCCAGCGTGGCGAGCGCCACCGCATCGCGGTCGACCGCCAGCACCGGATGGCCTTGTGCCGCCAGCACGCGGGCATGGCGGCCGCCGCCACAGGCCAGATCGAGCACCCTCCCGCCCGCCGGCAGGCTGTCCAGGTGACGCATCACCCACGGAGATGGGGGTATCATCGCGAGCTTGTCATTCAGGGAGCCACTCATGTCCGCAGTCGTCGTTCAGGAAAATGGTCAGGGAAGATACCAGCAGACGGTGACTGTAGGCGAGCATCGCCTGATTGCCGACGAGCCGGTCAGCGTCGGTGGTGCCGATGCCGGACCGGCGCCGATTGAATTCGTGATGGCCGGTCTCGGCGCCTGCACCTCGATGACGCTGCGTATGTATGCCGAGCGCAAGGCGCTACCGCTGACCCGCGTCCATATCGAACTGAGCCATCAAAAAATCGACGTGGATGGGGTTTCCCGCGACCGCATCCTGCGCACCATCACGCTGGAGGGCGACCTGACGCCGGAACAGCGTGCCCGGATGCTGGAAATCGCCGGCAGATGCCCGACTGCACGCATTCTTTCCCAACCGCTGATACTCGATTCCAAGCTCACCGATTAGGCGTATTCCCCTACCGTGAGCATGGCAATCAGATTGCATTTATGCTAGAATTGTGCGCTGCACAATAACGCCTGAAAAAGGGGTTCAACATGTTGGAACAGCACTATCTAACCACGCTTTTCGAACCAAAATCGGTTGCCGTCATCGGCGCCTCCGACCGCGAAAACGCCGTCGGCAATGTCATCTTCAAGAACATTCTCGGTTCGGGCTACAAGGGCCGGCTCTACGCCATCAACCCCAAGCACGAAACCGTCCAGGGCCAGCAGGCCTACAAGTCAATCGAGGAAATTGGCGCCCGCGTCGAGATGGCCGTCATCGCCACCCGGCCGCAAACCGTGCCGCAACTGATCGAGCAATGCGGCCGTAGCGGCGTACGCAACGTCATCATCATCACCGCCGGCTTCTCCGAATCGGGTCACATCGGCGCCGCGCTCGAGCGCAAGGTACTCGAGATCGCCCGCTCCTACAATGTCCGCATTCTGGGCCCCAACTGCCTTGGGGTCATTCGCCCCGACCTCGGCCTGAATGCCACCTTCGCCAGGATGACTGCCAACGCCGGCAACCTGGCCCTGGTTTCGCAGTCCGGCGCCATGTGCTCGGCGGTTCTCGACTGGGCCAAGAGCAACCATGTCGGTTTCTCCTCGGTGATCTCGCTGGGCATGACCGCCGATGTCGATTTCGGTGAAATCCTCGACTACCTGATTTACGACAATCGCACGCATTACATCCTGATGTATGTCGAGGGCATCCGTAACGCCCGTCGCTTCATGAGCGCGCTGCGTTCCGCTGCCCGCATCAAGCCAATCATCCTGCTCAAGGCCGGTCGCCATGAAGCCGGTTCGATGGCCGCGTCGACCCATTCCGGCATGGCTGCCGTGTCCGACACCGTCTTTGACGCGGCAGTACGCCGTGCCGGCGTCGTCCGCGTGCAGAATGTCGGCCAACTGTTCTACGCCGCCAAGGCACTCGCCTCCAAGTTCCGCCCGCAGGGCAATCGCCTCGCCATCATCACCAACGGCGGCGGCCCCGGCGCCATGGCGGCCGACCGTGCCGGCGACCTCGGCATTCCGCTGGCCCAACTCTCCCCGGAGACCATGGCGGCGCTCAACAAGTCGCTACCGCCCAACTGGTCGCACAGCAATCCGATCGACATCGCCGGTGATGCTACCCCCGAGCGCTACCGCGAAACCATCCTGACGGTCACCCAGGATCCCAACGTGGACAGCACGCTGGTCATGCTGTCTCCGCAGGCGATGACGGAACCCATGGAAGTCGCCAAGGCGATCGTCGAGGCCGCCGACAAGATGAACCGCTCGATCATCTGCTGCTGGATGGGCGAGGACCAGGTTCGCGAAGGTCGCAAATTCCTCGAAGAATCCGGCATTCCGGCCTTCCGCATGCCGGAGACGGCGATCGAGCTGTTCCACCACATCTCGAAGTATTACCGCAACCAGAAGCTGTTACTGCAGACGCCGGAACCGACCCGCCAGCACGGCCGCCCGGAAGCCGAAGGCGCCAAGATGCTGATCGAGGCCCTGCTCGCCGAACGGCGCAAGGTGCTCTCCGAGATGGAATCCAAGGCGATCCTGCGTGCCTTCAAGGTGCCGGTGGCGCAGACCATGGTCGCCCGCACGGCGACCGAAGCGCTGCTGCTCGCCGAGCAGATCGGCTTCCCGATCGCCATGAAGGTCGACTCGCCCGACTTGCCGCACAAATCCGATGCCGGCGGCGTGCGCCTCAACATCATGAACGCGCCGGCCGTGCGCAACGCTTATCACGACATCATCGACACCGTGCAGAAGCGCCACCCGAACGCCAAGATCAACGGCGTCTCGATCGAGCCCTTCCTGTCGCGACCGAATGGCCGCGAGGTAATGATCGGCGTCTTCCGCGATCCGATCTTCGGGCCGGTCATCACCTTCGGCGCCGGTGGTTTCGACGTCGAGGTCTTCAGTGACCGCTCGGTTGCCTTGCCACCGCTCAACGAATTCCTGGCCAAGGATCT
This sequence comes from Dechloromonas sp., assembly GCA_016790845.1. Lineage (GTDB taxonomy): Bacteria > Pseudomonadota > Gammaproteobacteria > Burkholderiales > Rhodocyclaceae > Azonexus. The sequence goes on along the minus strand of JAEUOH010000072.1, from coordinate 2,673 downwards.
GATCGACTCCACCCGCGCTTCGATGATTCTCGACCAATTCCACAACATGCCGCCGGTCGACCGCGCCGCGCTGAAGGAAGTGCTGCTGTGCATCTCCGAAATGGTCTGCGAACTGCCGTGGATCATGGAAATGGATCTCAACCCGCTGATCGTCGACGAGAATGGCGCCATCGCCGCCGATGCCCGTATCGTCATCGACCATGCCGGTGGTGCCAGCGGCGACCGCTACGCCCACATGTCGATCTACCCCTATCCGGTGCATCTGGTACAGGAATGGCAGATGAATGACGGCAAGGTCGTCACCATCCGCCCGATCCGCCCGGAAGACGCCGACATGGAGCAGGAATTCGTCAAGAACATGTCCGACGAATCGCGCTACTACCGCTTCATGGACACCCTGCGCGAACTGACCCAGACCATGCTGGTCCGCTTCACGCAGATCGACTACGACCGCGAAATGGCGCTGGTCGCCACGCTGGCCGACGACGAAGGCAAGGAATCGCAGATTGGCGTCGCTCGCTACGTCGGCAACCCGGATGGCGAATCGGTCGAGTTCGCGCTCGCCGTTGGCGACGACTGGCAGAAGTGCGGAGTCGGCCGCAAGCTGATGACGGCACTGATCGACTGCGCCCGCCAGAAGGGTTATCGCGCCGTGGTCGGCGACGTGCTGTCGACCAACGCCAAGATGTTCCGCCTGATGACCAGCCTCGGCTTCAGCATCCACCCGCACCCGGACGACACTGCCGTCAAGCGCGTGGTCAAGCCGCTGACGGGTTGATCTTACGTACGCCGAAAAACAGAAACCGGCCCCGCAGGCCGGTTTTTGTACTTTGGGGCAAGCAATGCCGGCTCTGAGAACCGGGGAAGCGGATTAGAACCTGATGCCAGTGACTACACATCTGCCTCCCATTCATGCTGCGACATAAGAGTACGCACCTGGACGCAAAATTGAACGAAGCGACCGACAACGCAAACGCTGCACGTGGTGTGGTTCTGGACTACAGAGCCGACATCGACGCCTTGCGCGCCCTGGCGATTCTCCTGGTCATGGCTTTTCATTTCGGCATCCCGCCGATTACCGGGGGCTACATCGGGGTCGATGTCTTCTTCGTCATTTCCGGCTTTCTCATCACTTCGCTGCTAGGTCAGGAACATAGCCTGCTGACCGGCTTGCCGAATTTCTATGCGCGCCGCGTCAAGCGCCTGATGCCGGCTTTCCTGGTGGTACTGGCGGTGACGACCGTGGTTGGCAGCCTCTTGCTGCTACCGGAAGACTTCACGAATTACCTGAACAGTGCCCATGCGGCACTCACTTTCAGATCCAACACCTTCTTTCGTGAAGCGATCAGCGATTATTTCGCCGCCGATGCGCACGATCTGCCTTTGCTGCATACCTGGTCGCTGAGCATCGAATGGCAGTTCTACCTGATTTTCCCGATCGCCTATCTACTGGCCCGAAAATACCTGCCGCCGCGCGCCCTGAGTATTTCGCTATCTATCGTGACCATCGCGCTGATCGCCTATTCCGTCGCGCTCTCACATGATCAGCAAGGCTATTTCCTCACGGCCGCGCGCTTCTTCGAATTGCTGATCGGCGCACTTGTCGCACGGCTCGACATCAAGGCGCCGCCGGTTCTGAAGAGATGGCTCGTTGCCGGTGGCTTGCTCGGCATCATCGCGCTCTCCATGCTGTTCACCCCGGCAACCCCGTTCCCCGGCTACAACGCCCTGCTTGTGTGTCTGCTGACCGCCCTGATCATTCTTTTCGGAAGAAACGACCCCGTACTTTCGACTCCGTGGCTGGCACACCTCGGAAAAATCTCGTACTCCGCCTATCTCTGGCACTGGCCGCTCATTGCTTTCATCACGTATCTGCAGATCGAAATCGGCATCGGCAGGCGACTGTTCCTGCTGGCGCTGGTTCTGTTGCTGGCCGATCTGACATTTCGCTACGTCGAGCGCCCCGGCAAGAAACTCAAATTACGCTTTGTCACGACGGTCGTCATATTCTGCGTCGTACCGATATTGCTGGCGCGTGGCGCCTACCTTCTGGCCTGGAAGAGCGATGGTTTTCCGCAGCGCCTGGGTGCCGAGTCGGCACGCATTCATGCCATTCTTTCCAGTTACGCCAACATAAGTTCGCACAAATGCGTCAAGGACAAATCCAGGGGCCTGCTTGCCGCCTGCGAGTTTGGCGGCAAGGAGGATGGGGATATTTTGTACGTCATCGGCGACTCCCATGCCAAGAACCACCGCTGGCTTGTCGATGTACTGACCCGCGACACCGGACTGCGCGTGATCCTTCGTTCCTATGGCGGGTGCCTGATGCTGCCGGGAATTCCGCATGCCTACGGCAAACCCGGCGACGCGCAACGTTGCGGCGATGCGGCGGCTGACGAATATGCGCGAATTGCCGCCATCCGGCCAAAATACGTGATGCTGATCCATCGCTGGAATGTCTATTACCCGCAGGAGGAAATTGCCAAGCTTTCCCTGGCCGTCGACAAGATCGTTGCCAGCGGAGCCATTCCGGTCATCGTCGGGCAATCTGCGGAAGCCGGCGTCAATATGCATCTCTGCTTCAACCAGCACATCAAATTACGCCAGGAAAAACAAAACGAGTGTGTTATCCGGCAATCCGACCAGGCCGCCAAGACCCATATCGATTTTGTC
>JAEUOH010000058.1 GCA_016790845.1 Dechloromonas sp. | reverse complement strand
GTGACCCGCAGATCAGTGTCGTCATGATGGGAAATCAGGGCTAAAAAACAAAAAGTCGGTAGCCGGCGGCGCCACTGTCTCTGGCTTCGATCCAGAGACGGACGGCGAGTTCGCCATTGGCCGCAAAAGCATCCATGGGTGTGCCCGGCGGCAGATAGTCTGCCGGCAGCAAGATCTTGCGTGTGACCACGGTATCGTGGGTATCAGTCATGGTCAGCTCCAGCGCTGGCCAATCCTGCGCGTAGTCCGCACGATTCTGCAGCGTTGCCTGAAGGACAAATAAACCGCGCGCATTGTCAGATTGCAGGTCGGAGCTTTCGATGGCAACGCGATCTGCATGACGAGGCAAGGGCACCGAAACGCCGGCAAGCGAATAGGCTGAACCCAGTGACGGAAAACGGACACTGATCTCACTGCGGAAGTGATACAAAAGCTGTGCCGTTAGAACAAGCAGCATCAGCAAGGCAACCACGGCAAATGGCCACACCAGCTTCGGTCGCGGCTCGGGCTCGAAACCGCCCAAGCCGTTGCCTGCCAGCGTTCCTGCGGCCCAGCGGTTGTAGGCTGGCGTTTCGGCCAGATCCCGTGCTGCCACCAAGCCGGCATCGCGTGCGGCGGCCGTCGAGGCTTCCACGGACTCGTTCGCAGCCGCCGCCTGAGCGCCTGGCAAGGTCTCCGCGGCGGCCGGCTCTGGCTCGGGCTCTGGCTCTGGCTCTGGCTCTGGCTCTGGCTCTGGCTCTGGCTCGGGCTCGGGCTCGGGCTCGGGCTCGGGCTCGGGCTCGGGTTCGGGTTCGGGTTCGGGTTCGGGTTCGGGTTCGGGTTCGGGTTCGGAAGTCTCGGTGCTGGAAGCAAGGGTCGCTTCAGCAGTCACCTCCGACAATGCGTCGGCGCTCGTATCCGACTCGACGAACGATTGGTCTTCGGCTCGGGAAATTTCCGGGGCAACCGAGGCTGCAGCGGGTGACGTAACCGGTACCTGATCGGCAGGCTGCACATCGTCGACCAGTTCGTCGAAGGCATTGAAAACCGACTGACAATAACCGCATCGAACCTTGCCGGCCTTTGCGCGCAATTGTTCCGACGTAACGCGGAAGATCGTGCCGCAGGCCGGACAACGGGTGCGCATCAGGGCTTGATGCCTGCCAGGCACACCCAGTCCTCGCGCACGTCGGCGACCTGCATGGGTAGCCATTGTGCGTAGATGGCGATGATTTCTTCAGCCTGTTCGCGCAGAATGCCCGACAAAGCAAGACGCCCACTGGATCGAACATGGGCACAAATGGCCGGCGCCAGCACGCGGAGCGGATTCGACAGGATGTTGGCGACGACCAGGTCGTATTCGCCGGCCATCGGCTGCGTGGAATCGGCAAACAGGGCAGTGACGCCATTACGCTCGGCATTGGCGTGCGCCGCAGCGACAGCCTGAGGATCAATGTCGACGCCAGCGACACGCGCCGCGCCTAGTCGGGCAGCAGCAATCGCCAGAATACCCGAGCCACAGCCGTAATCGAGGACCGTGCAACCGCTCGCGACGTGCCGCTCCAGCCACTCCAGGCACAGCCGGGTGGTCGGATGGGAACCGGTGCCGAAAGCCATTCCCGGATCCAGAATCAGATTGACCGCATCAGGATCAGGCGAATCATGCCAGGAAGGAACGATCCACAGCCGCTCCGACACGCGGATCGGGTCGAACTGCGATTGGGTCAGCTGTACCCAGTTCTGCTCGGCCACCTCTTCGACGACCCAGTCGGGAACGCCGGCCAGCCCGATCGCCTGGCTGGCTTGGGCAAGTAGCGCGGCGATGTCGGCGCCCGGCTCGAACAGGGCAACGACCCGCGAGCGCTCCCAGCCCGGCGAATTGACCGAACCCGGCTCCCCGAACTGTGGCTTCTCGGCCACCGTTCCGGCATCGGCATCCTCGATGCTCGCGGACAGCGCCCCTACGTCAAGGAGAACATCGCACATCGGTTCGGCGTGCGAGGCATCGGTAAGAAAGCTGACGTTCTGCCAGGCCATTGCCTATTTCTTGACTTCGCCCTTTTCGGCGAGCTTCTTTTCGAGGTAGTGGATGCTCGTGCCACCCTCGATGAAACGCGCATCGTGCATCAATTCCTGATGCAGCGGAATATTGGTCTTGATACCTTCGATGCTCATTTCGGACAGCGCGATGCGCATGCGGCGAATAGCCTGCTCGCGGGTATCGCCATAGGCGATGACCTTGGCCACCATCGAATCATAATGTGACGGCACGGTGTAGCCCTGGTAGATATGCGAATCGAAGCGAATACCGGGGCCGCCGGGCGGGTGATAGAAGCTGATTTTGCCAGGAGATGGTACGAACGTGAATGGATCTTCGGCGTTAATGCGGCATTCGATGGCGTGCCCGCGCAGGCTGATGTCCTTCTGGCGATAGCGCAGCTTGTCGCCGAAGGCGACGCGAATCTGCTCCTGGACAATATCGACGCCGGTGATCGCCTCGGTGACCGGGTGCTCGACCTGAACGCGCGTGTTCATTTCGATGAAGTAGAACTCGCCGTTTTCATAGAGGAATTCGAAAGTGCCGGCGCCCCGATAGCCGATCTTGCGGCAGGCATCGGCGCAACGCTCGCCGATGCGACCGATCAGGCGGGCCGGAATGTGCGGCGCGGGCGCTTCCTCGATGACCTTCTGGTGGCGACGCTGCATCGAGCAGTCACGCTCGCCCAGGTAAATCGCGTTTCCATGCTGGTCGGCCAGTACCTGGATTTCGACGTGGCGCGGATTTTCGAGGTACTTTTCCATGTAGACCGCAGGATTGCCGAAAAAGCTGCCAGCCTCCTGCCGGGTCATCTGCACCGCGTTGATCAGCGCGGCCTCGGTATGCACCACGCGCATCCCGCGACCGCCTCCGCCGCCGGCTGCCTTGATGATCACCGGGTAACCGACGGCGCGCGCGATCTTGACGATCTCCTTCGGGTCTTCCGGCAGTTCGCCGTCGGAACCCGGCACGCACGGCACCTGAGCCGCTTTCATGGCGTTCTTGGCCGACACCTTGTCGCCCATCAGGCGGATGGTTTGCGCTTTGGGGCCGATGAACGTGAAACCGGAGGTTTCGACACGCTCGGCAAAATCGGCGTTTTCCGAAAGGAAGCCGTAGCCGGGGTGGATCGCCTCGGCATCGGTCACTTCGGCAGCCGAAATGATTGCCGGCACGTTCAGGTAGCTGAGCGCCGACGAGGCCGGGCCGATGCAGACCGACTCGTCGGCCAACTTGACGTACTTGGCGTCGCGATCGGCCTCGGAGTGTACGACGACGGTCTTGATACCCAACTCACGGCACGCACGCTGCACGCGCAGTGCGATTTCACCCCGATTGGCGATGAGAATTTTCCCGAACATGGCGCGATCAGCCGATCACGAAGAGCGGTTCGCCAAATTCGACCGGCTCGCCATTGTCGAGCAGGATGGCCTTGATCACGCCGGAGGCATCCGCCTCGATCTCGTTCAGCAACTTCATCGCCTCGATGATGCACAACGTATCGCCTTCCTTGACGGTCTGGCCAACCTGAACGAAGGCGTCGGCACCCGGCGACGGGGAGCGATAGAAGGTACCGACCATCGGCGCCTTGACGACATGGCCCTCCGGCAGGTCGTCCTCGTCGTCCAGATTGACCGAGGAGGTGCCGGCAGGGGCGGCACCGGCCGGCAGTGCGGCCGGGATGGCGTAGTTGACAGGCGCTGGAGCAACAGCGCCGTAGTGCTTGGCAATGCGCACCCGTTCTTCGCCTTCGGTCACTTCGAGTTCGGAAATTCCGGATTCCTGAACGAGGTCGATGAGTTTCTTGAGTTTACGCAGATCCATGGAGACTCCCTTCTGTTTTGCGTGACTTGACGCAAACGCCGGCACCGGCCGGACTAGTCGATGTTGAGTTTGTTGAGCAGGTATTCGAGGGCTGACAGATAGCCCTGATGACCCAGGCCGCAGATCACGCCCACAGCCAGGTCGGAAAAATAGGAGTGGTGCCGGAACGATTCCCGAGCATGCACGTTGGAAAGATGCACTTCGATGAATGGGATCGCCACCGCCGCGAGTGCGTCGCGGAGCGCCACGCTGGTGTGGGTGTAAGCCGCCGGGTTGATAATGATCGCCCGAACCCCCTGGTCGCGAGCCGCATGAATGCGCTCGATCAGCGCGCCCTCGTGGTTGCTCTGAAATGCCTCCAGGTCGACACCGGCATTGCCTGCCATGCGCGCGAGCGCCAAGTTGATATCCGCCAATGTCACCGAACCATAATGCTCCGGCTCGCGGGTGCCGAGCAGGTTCAGGTTAGGCCCGTGAATGACGAGTATGCGCGGCTTATCGACAGGCTCGGAATCGGCTTTTTGCTTCTTCATGGCTGCAAGTTTGCCGCAAATCGCTGCAATTTGTCCAGCATTACTCGGAAAGCAAGGCTTTCAGGGCTTCGGCGCGAACCCGTTCCCGCGGGCGTCCATCGCGGTGCTTCAGCACCACCCTTTCCATCTGCGGCGGAAAGATCACCAGATTGGCGTCGGCGGTGTCGGTTTCCATGACCAGAACGGCTTCGGCGCGCTCATGGCGTGCCTCGACATGATCGAAAACAATGCCTCGATTGAGCAGGAAGATTTCGACCTCCTTGGCGCTGTCAGCAAACAGCAGAATATCGATATGCGAATGCTCGCCGGCCGTGCCATCGAGCACCGACCCCGCCAGATACGGCGAAAAATCAGCCAGCAGTTCCAACAACCCGAGTGCTGTCCGGCGCAGCGCGAGGATCAGGTCGGCGTGCCCTTCTTCCTGATAGAGCTCGCGATAGGCGCGCAATTCGGCTTCAATCTCGGCGTTGTCCGGGTAGGCGGCATGGTCCGAGAACCCCAGCTGGCGTGCCGCCTTGCGCTTGGCGTGGTGGTAGTCGGTAATGCCATCCTCGACCATCAGGCGGGCCGCGGCGCTGGCAATGCTGGCCCGGGCGTTGCTGCTGGCACGTGGCCGTTCATGTCGGGTCATGGTCGCTCGATCAGGGTAAAATCGCCCCCATTCTAACGGCTCCAAGTGACATGCACATTCATATTCTGGGTATCTGCGGAACTTTCATGGGCGGACTGGCCCAACTCGCGGTCGCCGCCGGCCACCGTGTTACAGGCTGCGACGCCAACGTCTATCCGCCGATGAGCGACCAGTTGCGCGACGCGGGCGTCGAACTGATTGAAGGTTTCGAGCTTGACCAACTGGCGCTCAAGCCGGACACGTTTGTTGTCGGCAATGCCATTTCACGCGGCAACCCGCTGCTCGAAGCCATTCTCGACCAGGGGTTGCCCTACGTGTCCGGCCCCCAGTGGCTGGCCGAGCATGTCCTTCAGGGCCGCTGGGTCCTCGGCGTCGCCGGCACCCACGGCAAGACGACGACGGCCTCGATGCTGGCCTGGATCCTGGAAGACGCCAACATGGCGCCGGGCTTCCTGATCGGCGGCGTACCGCTGAATTTCGGTGTCTCGGCCCGGCTGGGCGACACACCGTTCTTCGTCATCGAAGCAGACGAATACGACACCGCCTTTTGCGACAAGCGTTCCAAGTTCGTTCACTACCGCCCGCGCACCGTCGTATTGAACAATCTGGAGTTCGATCATGCTGACATTTTCAGCGATCTGGCCGCCATCGAAACACAGTTCCATCACTTGGTTCGCACCTTGCCGGCCAACGGACTGATCATTTCAAATGCCGCCGAGGCCAGCCTGGAGCGCGTGCTGGCGCGCGGCTGCTGGACAACGGTCGAGCGCTTCAATGATCCGGCCGGCTATCGGGTGACGGGAGACGATGCCCGGGGCGAACTGTCGCTGTTCGGCCCCGAGGGCCGGATTGGCCGTAGCGTCTGGCAACTTTCCGGCGACCACAACCGCGCCAATGCCTGTGCCGCCCTGCTCGCCGCCCGCCACGTCGGTGTTTCGCTCCAGCATGGGCTGGATGCCCTGTCGCGTTTCGTTAATGTCAAACGACGTATGGAGGTGCGCGGCGAGGTGCGGGGCATAACGGTCTACGATGATTTTGCGCACCATCCGACGGCCATCGCCACCACGGTCGCCGGCCTGCGCCGCAAGGTTGGCAAGGCCCGCATTCTAGCCGTGCTCGAACCGCGCTCGAACACCATGAAGTTGGGCACGATGAAGTCGCAACTGCCGGACAGCCTGCGCGAGGTCGATGCGGCTTTTTGCTTTGCCGGCAACCTTGGCTGGGACGCGCGCGAGGCGCTGGCGCCGATGGGTCAGCGTGCCGTGGTCGAGGAAGATCTCGGCCGCCTGGTCGACCAGATCGTCATCGCCGCGCAACCGGGCGACCATATTCTGGTCATGAGCAACGGCGGTTTTGGCGGCATTCACGGCAAACTGCTGGCCGGGCTTTCGGAGTAAGACCGCCGCCGAGCCCTGAATCACCTGTTGCGGTCGACCGCAATAAAATGGCAAAAATGAAAATGGCGCCGTGGGCCAAGCCGCCAGCGCCATTTTGACTGCAGTTCTCGCCGTAATCAGCGCTCCGTCGACTCCACGACCGCCAGCGCGGTCATGTTGACCACGCGACGCACTGTCGCCGTCGAAGTCAGCACATGCACCGGCTTGGCGACGCCGAGCAGGATGGGGCCGATGGTAACGCCTTCGCCAGCCGTCATCTTGATCAGGTTGTAACTGATATTCGCAGCATCGATGTTGGGCATGATCAACAGGTTGGCCTCGCCCTTGAGCGGCGAATCGGGGTTGGCTTCCCGGCGAACGCCTTCATCGAGCGCTGAATCGCCATGCATTTCGCCGTCGACTTCAATTTCCCCTGCTGACATGGCGCCGACCAAGCTGGCCGCCACAGCCATCTTCCGCGCAGATTCCGACCCGCTGGAGCCAAAATTCGAATGTGACAGCAGCGCGACCTTTGGCTGCAGGCCGAAGCGCTTGACTTGCTCGGCGGCCATCAGCGTCATTTCGGCGATTTCCTGTGCCCCCGGGTTTTCGTTGACGTGGGTATCGCACAGGAACAGCGAACGGCCGGGTAGCATCAGGTAATTCATTGCCGCCATGGTGTTTACGCCGTTGCGCTTACCGATGATGTTATTGACCACACCAAGGTGATGGCTGTACTGGCCGGTCATCCCGCAGATCAGGCCGTCGGCGTAGCCAAGCTTGAGCAGCATGGCGCCAATCACCGTCGGTTTGCGGCGCAGCGCATCCTTGGCGATGCCCGGCGTAACGCCGCGGCGCACCATCAACTTGTGATACGCCTGCCAGCACTCGCGGTAACGCTCGTCGGATTCCGGATTGACGACGTCGAAATCGACGCCCGGCTTGATGCGCAGCTTGGCTTTTTCGAGACGGCGGGCGATTACATCGGGGCGACCGATAAGTATTGGACGGGCGAATTTTTCTTCGATCACGACCTGAACTGCACGCAACACGCGCTCTTCTTCACCTTCCGTGTAGATGATGCGCTTGCCCTTGGCCTGCCGCGCCGCCTGGAAGATCGCGCGCATGCCGACACCGGTGTGATAGACGAACTCGGATAGTTTTGCGCGATAGGCCGTCCAATCGGTAATCGGCCGCGTAGCGACGCCCGAATCCATGGCTGCCTGCGCGACGGCCGGCGCGATCTTGACAATCAGGCGCGGATCGAAGGGTTTCGGGATCAGATATTCCGGACCGAAAGACAGGTCGGCTCCCGGGTAAGCCATGGCGACTTCGTCAGTCACCTCGGCCTCGGCCAGTTCGGCAATGGCGCGCACCGACGCCATCTTCATCTCTTCGGTAATTCGCGTCGCGCCGACATCCAGCGCGCCACGGAAAATGAAGGGGAAGCACAGCACGTTGTTGACCTGATTCACGTAGTCGGAACGGCCAGTGGCGATGATCGCTTCCGGGCAGATCTCCTTGACCAGCTCCGGCATGATTTCCGGGGTCGGGTTGGCCAGCGCGAAAATCATCGGCTTGGCGGCCATGGTCTTGACCATGTCCTGCTTGACGACACCGGCCGTCGACAAGCCAAGAAAGACGTCGGCACCGACCATGGCATCGGCCAGGGTGCGCTTTTCGGTATTCTGGGCGTAACGGGCCTTGGTTTCATCCATGCCGCCAGGACGGCCATGATAGATCACGCCCTTGGAGTCGCAAACAGTGATGTTTTCGCGCTTGACGCCGAGGTCGCACCACAGGTTCAGGCAGGAAATGGCAGCGGCGCCTGCCCCTGAGCAGACGACCTTGATGTCGTCGATTTTCTTCCCGACGACCTTGAGTCCATTGAGCATGGCGGCAGCGGAAATGATCGCAGTGCCGTGCTGATCATCGTGGAAGACGGGGATGTTCATCCGCTCCTTGAGCTTCTGTTCGATGTAGAAGCACTCCGGCGCCTTGATGTCTTCAAGGTTGACACCACCCAGCGTCGGCTCCATGGCGGCGATCATGTCGATCAGCTTGTCGGGGTCGTTCTCGGCAAGTTCGATGTCGAAGACGTCGATTCCGGCGAACTTCTTGAACAGGCAGCCCTTGCCTTCCATCACCGGCTTGGCGGCCAGCGGGCCGATGTTGCCGAGGCCGAGGACGGCGGTGCCGTTGGTGACGACACCGACCAGATTGGCGCGCGAAGTGTATTCGGCGGCCGTGGCGGGATCTTCGACGATGGCGTCGCAGGCGGCAGCGACACCCGGAGAATAGGCCAGCGCCAGGTCACGCTGGTTGGTCAGGCCCTTGGTCGGGCGGACGGAAATCTTGCCGGGGGTCGGCCAGCGATGGTATTCGAGTGCGGCTTCGCGCAGATCCTTTTCCACGAAATCTCCTCTGGTTTTCTGTGTTGGGGAAACCCTGTAGGTTACCCC
>JAEUOH010000051.1 GCA_016790845.1 Dechloromonas sp. | reverse complement strand
AGGCTTCAAGCTCTTCGCCGACCGCATCGGTGTCTCCAAGAACGACTCGCTGATTGACTACGTGCTGTTCGAAGATGCGATGCGCGAAGTGATGAACGAGTCCGACGAACGCCGCGTCGCCGTGCTCGACCCGCTCAAGCTCATCATCGACAACTACCCCGAAGGCCAGTTCGAGGACTGCGCGGTCACCAACCACCCGCTACATCCGGAACTCGGCACCCGCATCATGCCGTTCGGCCGCGAACTGTGGATCGAAGGCGAGGACTTCCAGGAAGTCCCGGAAAAGGGTTTCCGCCGCCTCTTCCCTGGCAACAAGGCGCGCCTGAAATACGGCTACATCGTCGAATGCACGGGCTGCGACAAGGACGAAAACGGCAAGGTTGTCGCGGTCCACTGCCAGTATTTGCCCGAAACCAAGTCCGGCACCCCGGGCGCCGACAGCGTCAAGGTCAAGGGCAACCTGCACTGGGTTTCCGTTGCGCACGCCTACCCGGCCGAAGTGCGCCTCTACGACCGCCTGTTTAGCGTCCCCGCGCCTGGCGCTCGCCGCGAAGGCGATGCTCCGGAACTGGAGCGCAACTTCCTCGACGACCTCAACCCGGCCTCGAAAACGGTGATTACCGCCATGCTCGAACCGAGCCTCAAGGATGCCCGGCCGGAACAGCGTTTCCAGTTCGAACGCCACGGCTATTTCGTCGCCGACCGCGTCGATTCCAAGCCCGGCACCCCGGTGTTCAACCGCGCAGTGACGCTCAAGGATTCGTGGGGCAAGGCGGGCTGATGGAACGCACGACGCCGGCCGATGTGCTCGCCTTCTGGTTCGGCCAGGCCGGCGAGCCCGACTACGGTCAGCCGCGTGCCGCATGGTTCCGCAAGGATCCAGTCTTCGACGAAACGATCCGCCGGCGCTTCCTGCCTGCGGTCGAGGCGGCGTTGGCGGGTGATCTCAATGCTTGGTCTGCCGACCGGCAAGGCATGCTCGCCCTGCTGATCTTGCTTGACCAATTCCCGCGCAACCTCTTTCGCAATACCGCCCAAGCTTTTGCCGGCGATCCGGTGGCCCGTCAACTTGCCGAGCAAACGCTCGCCCACGGCTGGGACCGCCAGCTGTTGCCGGTCCAACGTGTCTTCGTCTACCTGCCGTTCGAGCACAGCGAGACGCTCCCCGACCAGGAACGTTCGCTGGCACTGTTCGGGGTGCTGGCCGCCGAACAGCCCGGCTACGACAGCTATCTCGACTACGCCCGCCGGCACAACGAGGTAATCGTCCGCTTCGGCCGCTTCCCTCATCGCAACGCGGTGCTCGGCCGCCCGAGTACGCCGGAGGAAGCGGATTATCTGGCCCAGCCGGGCAGCGGTTTCTGAACGCCGTGACGCCACGCAACGTCGAACAGCTCGGCCAGGTGTTCACGCCGCCCAAGGTTGTCGCCTTCATGCTCGACTTGTGCCGCAACAGCGGCCGGGCGCTCGAACCGTCGGCCGGCGACGGCGCATTTTTCGCCGAGCTGAAGAAGCGGCATCGCGACAGCGTCGGCATCGAGATCGACCCACGCGTCGCGCCGGCCGGTGCCGAAATCCGCGACTTCTTCGATTACCCCTTGAGCGAGCAGTTCGATACCATCATCGGCAACCCGCCCTACGTCCGATTTCAGGATGTTGCGGTCGACACCCAAAAACGGCTCAAATCCCAGTTTTTCGACAAGCGCAGCAACCTCTTCCTGTTCTTCATAGAAAAGTGCGTGCGCCATTTAAAGCCAGGTGGCGAGCTTGTCTTCATCGTGCCGCGCGAATTCATCAAGTTGACGGCGGCCAAAAAGCTCAATGCCTGGCTCTACGCGCAGGGCAGCATCACGCATTTTTACGAGACCGGCGACACCCGCGTCTTCGGCGAGCACACGCCCAACTGCGCTATCTTCCGCTTCGAAAAAGGGCGCATGGATCGCCACCTGTCCGACGGACGGCGCTTCGTCGAGGTGGACGGCCAGCTGATGTTCCTGCGCGACGATTACAGCGTACGCTTCGCCGATGTGTTTACCGTCAAGGTTGGCGCCGTGTCGGGGGCGGACCACATCTTCACGCACCCCAAAGGCAACATGGAGTTCGTCTGCTCGAAGACCGTGGAAACCGGCGAGACGCGTCGCATGCTTTACGGCATCAAACATCCGCACCTTGAAAAGCACAAGGACGAACTGCTTGCCCGCCGCGTCAAAACCTTCGACGAAAGCAACTGGTGGCAGTGGGGGCGGCATTTTCCGATCAACCTGCATCCGCGTATCTACGTCAATGGCCGCACGCGCAAGCCTGAGCCTTTCTTCCTGCATGACTGCAACAGTTTCGACGGTTCGGTGCTGGCGTTATTCACCAAAAACCGCCGCATGCAGCGCCGCGAACTGATCGAATGCACGCTGATGTTGAACAAGGAAGTCGACTGGCAGGAACTTGGCTTCGTCTGTGACGGTCGCTTCCTGTTCACCCAGCGCAGCCTGCAGACCTGCGTACTGCCCGACAAATTTTCCCGTTTCCTCCCGCCTGAAGCGAAAAAGGACGCCGCATGACCTTCACCCAGATGCTCGCCGCCGCCTGGCGGAAGAACGATTCGCTGCTCTGTGTCGGCCTCGACCCCGACCCGGCCAAATTTCCTGCACACCTCAAGGGGCGCGACGATGCCATCTTCGAGTTCTGCAGGACCATCGTCGATGCCACCGCCGACCTCGTCTGCTCCTTCAAGCCGCAGATTGCCTACTTCGCCGCGCGCCGCGCCGAAGACCAATTGGAAGCGCTGATTGCCCACATCCGCGAAAAACACCCCGGCATTCCGGTCATCCTCGACGCCAAGCGCGGCGACATCGGCTCGACCGCCGAGCAATACGCCATCGAAGCCTTCGAGCGCTTCAAGGCCGATGGAGTCACGGTCAACCCCTACATGGGCCGCGATTCTGTCGAGCCCTACCTGGCCTACCTGGACAAGGGGGTCATCCTGCTCTGCCGCACCTCCAACGCTGGCGGCTCCGACCTGCAGTTCCTCGACGTCGGTGGCGAAAAGCTCTATGAGCGTGTCGCCCGCCTGGCCGCAAGCGAATGGAATAGCACCGGCCAGATCGCCCTCGTCGTTGGTGCCACTTTCCCGGCCGAGATCGCACGCGTACGCGAAATCGTTGGCGACATGCCCTTGCTGGTGCCCGGTATCGGCGCCCAGGGTGGCGACATCAAGGCTACCGTCGAGGCCGGCCGCACCGGCGACGCCACCGGCCTGATGATCAATTCCTCGCGTGCCATTCTCTACGCCGGCAAGGACGAGAATTTCCACATCGCCGCCCGCGCCGCCGCGCAGGAAACGCGCGCCGCCATCAATCGTTACCGCTGAGGAACCGCCATGCGCATGGACGACGAACGCGAAAGCGACAACATAGAGGACCGCCGCGGCGGCGGTTTCGGTGGTGGTGGCGGCCTGCGGCTGGGGGGCGGGCGCCTCGGCATCGGCACCATTGTAATCGCGCTGGTCGCCAGCTATTTTCTCGGTATCAACCCGCTGACGGTGCTCAGCATGCTGGGTGGCGGTGGCGGCATGCCGGCCGTCGAGCAGAGCGCGCCGCCGGCCCACAAGCCGCCGCCCAGCGACGAAACTGCGCGTTTCGTCTCGAAAGTGCTGGCTTCGACCGAAGACACCTGGAACGAAGTTTTTCGCGCCAGCGGCCGCCAGTACGAAGAACCCAAGCTGGTCCTGTTCTCCGGCATGACGCCGACCGCCTGCGGCACCGGCCAGGCGGCGATGGGACCGTTCTACTGCCCGGGCGACCAGAAGGTTTACATCGACCTGACTTTCTTCCGCGAATTGAAGGATCGCTTCCATGCGCCCGGCGAGTTTGCCCAGGCCTACGTGGTCGCCCACGAAGTCGGCCATCACGTGCAGAATCTGCTCGGCATCTCCGATCAGGTACAGGCGGCGCGGCAACGGGCCGGCAAGGCCGAAGCGAATGCACTTTCGGTGCGCCTGGAACTGCAGGCCGACTGCCTGGCCGGTGTCTGGGGCAAGCGTACCGATGCCATGAAGAACATCCTCGAACCGGGCGACCTCGAAGCGGCGCTGGCCGCCGCCACCGCCATCGGCGACGACCGCCTGCAACAACAGGCGCAGGGCCGCATCGTGCCGGAAAGCTTCACGCACGGTTCCTCCGAACAGCGCGTGCGCTGGTTCAAGCGCGGTTTTGAAACCGGCGACATCAACCAGTGCAACACCTTCAAGGCGAGCCGGCTCTGAGTCTCGTGCACCTGCTCGGGGCGCTGGCACTGGCCCTTGTCAGCACCGCCAGCCTGGCGCTGCCGCAGCACAATCCGGTGCCCGGCGGCGTCGCCGTCATCGACCTTGGCGTGGCTGGCACGACGCCGCCGACCGCGCGCTGGGGCGAACAGCCGCTGGCCGTGGTACGCGATGGCGGACGCTGGTTCGCATTGTTCGGCATCCCGCTCGATACC
>JAEUOH010000284.1 GCA_016790845.1 Dechloromonas sp. | reverse complement strand
GTTCTCCTCTCGATCAACCCTGGCTGTTAGGCGGCCAGTTGGCGGTGTTGATCGAATTGACGTGCTTCAGGAAGGCCACGATGGCGTTCAGCTGCTCGTCGGTGAAGTTGAACTGCGGCATGCTGCGGCGGCCCGGGATGCCATCCTTCGGGCGGCTCTGGATGAAGGACTTGGTGCCCT
Source organism: Dechloromonas sp. (assembly GCA_016790845.1). Classification (GTDB taxonomy): domain Bacteria; phylum Pseudomonadota; class Gammaproteobacteria; order Burkholderiales; family Rhodocyclaceae; genus Azonexus. Next base: position 2,783 of record JAEUOH010000284.1, on the reverse strand, counting down.
CTTCTCCGTAGCGAACGACGACGTTGCCCAGTTCCGGGGCGAAGTAGGCACCTTCACCCAGCAGGGTGTGGCAACCGATGCAGTTGTGCGTCTCCCAGAGCTTCTTGCCTTCGGCGATCTGCGGCGTGATGTTGGCCCGCATGTCGCGCTTGGGAAGCTGCGAATGGGTGTCGAATGACAGCGCGAGGAACAACAGGAAGAAGAAAACCGTTCCCCCGTAGAAAATGTTCCGCGCCATCGATTTGGTGAAAGCGCCACTCATTGTTTTCCCCCTTTCGGAAATTGTTTGGCGGTCCGATGGTAGGTGGGGGGGAGGTGGCGGGGCTTTGATACCTGCTAAAAAACGCAAATTGCCAAAAAATTTGGGTCGACCGCATCCGTTGGCCTGGCGAGGCGTCGGTCAGTCGCGTGGTTTCAGCTTGCGGTATAACGTCTGACGGCTGATGCCAAGCTGGCGGGCGGCGGCGGAAAGGTTGCCGCGGGCGTTTTCCAGTGCGGACTGGATCGCCTGGCGGGAAATTTCGTCCAGATTGCGATGGTCGCGGTCGACGCCTGAGATCGGCCGTTTTTCAGCAACTGGTACGAGCGCCATCAGCAGATCGTCGGGCAAATGCTGGCGGTCGATGCAGCGTTCGTCGGCATCGAGCATGGCCACTGCGGTGCGTAGCACGCTGGCCAGTTGGCGCAGGTTGCCCGGCCAGCGCCAGGCCTGCAACTGCGGGAGCAAGGTTGGCGCCAGATGCAGCCCGCCGCCGGGGAAAAGCTCGTCGAGCAACTTTTCGCACAGCGCCGGAAAATCGCTGCGTTCGCGCAAGGCCGGCAGGGTCACGGTAAGGCCGTTGATGCGGTAATAGAGATCGCTGCGGAAACGCCCGGCATCGCTGGCCGCCAGCAGATCGTGGTGGGTGGCGCAGATCAGCGCGAAATCGACCTTGACCGGCTGGCCGCCGCCCAGCGGCGTCACCTGCCTTTCCTGCAGCACGCGCAGCAGGCGCGTCTGCATGGTCAGCGGCATGTCGCCGATTTCATCGAGAAACAGCGTGCCGCCCGCCGCTTCGCGCAGGCGCCCGGCGCTGCCTTCCTTGCGCGCGCCGGTAAAGGCGCCGGGAACATAGCCGAAGAGTTCCGCCTCGATCAGGTTTTCCGGCAGCGCCGCGCAGTTGATGGCGACGAACGGGCCTTCGCGCTGTGGCGAGCATTCATGCACGGCCCGGGCGAACAATTCCTTGCCGACGCCGGATTCGCCATGCAGCAGCAGGGGGATGCCCTTGCCGGCAATGCGCCGTGCCTTGTCCGCGGCGCTGCGCCAGCGTGCATCGCCGGTATCCAGGCGGCTCAGGGCATCGCTGGCGGGCGGCGTGTCGGTGCGCCGGCCGGCCAGCGGCGGGCTGCGCTCGGCGTGGATCTGGACGTAAAGGACGGCGCCGTCGTGGCGGCGCACGGCCTGTGCCTGTTCGGGACGTTTGTTCGCTGCATCGAGCAGGCGTTCGATGCGGGTATCGAGCAGGCGGTTCAAGGGTGTCGCGCCGATGTCGGCGGGGCGCAGCCCGAGCAGGGCGAGTCCGCTGCGGTTGGCGCCGACGATCCAGCCGTCGTCGGAAAGCGCGATCAGCCCTTCGGCGACGGTGCCGATGCCTTCCGGATGGGTATGCAGATGCAGGCGGATGCGCCGCCGGCACGACGACATCAGCAGGCGGTTCTCGATCATCCGCGCGGCGGTATTCACCAGGCTCAGGGTATGCGGGTGGCGGCTGCGCTGGTCGCCGGAAATGTCCAGCACGCCGAGCAGTTGGCCGGTGGCGGCGATGATCGGCGCGGCGGCGCAGGTGAGGAAGCCGTTACGTTCAAGAAAATGTTCCGCCCCGTGGATTTCCACATTGGCGCCTTCGGCCAGCGCCGTGCCGATGGCGTTGGTGCCCCGCTGCTGTTCATGCCAGGAGGCGCCCGAGGTGAGCGCCACGCGCTCGGCCTTGCCGAGAAAATCCGCATCGCCCAGCGTGTGCATGAGCACGCCGCGGTCGTCGGCGAGAATGACCATGTTGTGGCTTTGCCGCACCTGCTCGAACAGGTATTCCATGACCGGCCGCGAATGGGCGACGAGATCGTGATTGCGCACCAGTGCCCGCTGCAGGTCCGGCCCGGAGAGCGGGTCCGGGTTGAACAGCCGGCCGGTGGGCGAAAGCCCGGCAGCCAGGCTGCGTTGCCAGGAACGCGCCAGGCGTTGGTCGATGCCGGTGCTGGCCGGATCGGCGCCTTCGATCAATTGCAGTCGTGCCTGCCGCAGCACGGGGGCGGGCAGGACCGGGGGATGGGCCATGGGTTCGTCTCCTCGCGGGTCGTCGCCCGCTTTGATGACGAGTATAGGCCGCATGTGCAGCGATGCAATGGGTGTGCGCAGGTGTTGCATCCGAGTGTTCCATTTTGTGACACCTGTTCCGCGATGCAACGTTGCAGCAATTGTCGCGGTCGACCTCGAAAAAATGGCAAATTTCATTGAATCAATGACTTGCGAATTACTTTTCGGGGTGGCACGGGGCTTGATAAGGGAGGTGGCCCGCAAGGGATCTTGCAACTCATTTAACAGTCCGTAAAAGCAGAGGAGACAAAATGATTTACGCTGCCCCCGGTGCCGCTGGCGCCAAGCTCAATTACAAGCCCCGTTACGACAACTTCATCAACGGCAAATGGACCGCGCCGGTCAAAGGCCAGTACTTCGACGTGGTCACGCCGATCAACGGCAAGGTCTACACCCAGGCCGCCCGTTCCACCGCCGAAGACATCGA
>JAEUOH010000275.1 GCA_016790845.1 Dechloromonas sp. | reverse complement strand
TTAATCGCGCTGCTGATATTGCGCGATATTTGGCACAGCCTGCGAAACTGGCGCACCAGGGAGGCGACAAACCTCCCGTTCCCGCGCTCTGTTCATTCCTGCTTGGACGGTGTTTGAAATTGCCGGTTTTTTGCGCGAACTGAGTCCAGAATCCGGCTATTTTTGTTCACTTTTCCGCCGGGCTGTTTTTTTGTGCCATCCCGCCAAGACCCTTGTAATCCCGGCTCTTCCCGGAATTCCTGCGCTCACTTCCTATGGTTTCGGCACTGCCGGAATGAACATACCCCTCACAAAGATTTGCTGCTGACCAGTACGCCGTCTTCGTCAGCATAAAGATATTCGCCCGGATTGAAGGTGACGCCGCCGAAAGTCACTGCGATCCCGCGGTCGCCGACGCCCTTCTTGATGCTCTTTTGCGGATGCGTGTTGAGGGCGCGGACCCCGATGTCGATGCCGTTGATGTCGCCGGAGTCGCGGATGCAGCCGTAGACGACGACGCCTTCCCAGCCGTTCTTTTGCGCCAGAATGGCCAGCTGGTCGCCGACCAGCGCGCAGCGCATTGAACCGCCGCCATCGATGACCAATACCTTGCCGGTGCCGTCCTCGCCGAAGGCTTCACGCACCAGCGAGTTGTCCTCGAAAATTTTCAGGGTGACGATTTCGCCGGAAAAGCTGGTGCGCCCGCCGTAGCGCTGGAACATCGGGGCGACGATGCGCACGGATTTGCCGAGGTCGGCTTCGAATTCATCGCAAAGGTCGGGGGTTTTGAAAGTCATTTATTGCTCCCTGGCAGAAAAAAAGCCATGCGTTGCATGGCTTGTTGGAATGTGGAAATAAAACTAGACGACGGCTTCGGATTTTTCTTCCGCAAAATCGAGTTTGATTTTGCCCTCTTTATCGAGGTCGACCGTGACATGCCCACCGCTGGCCAGACGGCCGAACAGCAGTTCGTCGGCGAGAGCCGCGCGGATTACGTCCTGGATCAGGCGCGCCATCGGGCGGGCGCCCATTAGCGGATCGAATCCCTTTTCGGCGAGCATTTCCTTGACCGCTTCGGTGAAGTGCGCCTCGACCTTCTTCTCGTGCAACTGTTCTTCGAGTTGCATCAGGAATTTGTCGACAACGCGCAGGATGATCTCGTGGTCGAGCGGTGCGAAGGAAATCGTCGCATCCAGCCGGTTGCGGAATTCCGGCGTGAACAAGCGCTTGATCTCGGCCATCTCGTCGCCGGTCTGCTTCGAGCTGGTGAAGCCCATGCTCGATTTCTGCAGGTCGGCGGCGCCGGCGTTGGTCGTCATGATGATGACGACGTTGCGGAAATCCGCCTTGCGCCCGTTGTTGTCGGTCAGCGTCCCGTGGTCCATGACCTGTAGCAGGATATTGAAGATGTCCGGGTGCGCCTTTTCGATTTCGTCGAGCAACAATACGCAATATGGCTTCTTGGTCACCGCCTCGGTCAGCAGGCCGCCCTGGTCGAAGCCGACGTAGCCCGGCGGCGCACCGATCAGCCGTGACACGGCATGGCGTTCCATGTACTCGCTCATGTCGAAGCGTGTCAGTTCGATGCCGAGGCAATAAGCCAGTTGCTTGGCGACCTCGGTCTTGCCGACACCGGTCGGGCCGCTGAACAGGAAGGAGCCGATCGGCTTGCCCGGGTTGCCGAGACCGGAACGCGCCATCTTGATCGCCTTGGCCAGCGCGTCGATGGCCTTGTCCTGGCCGAAGACGACGGCCTTCAGGTCGCGGTCGAGATTCTTGAGCGCGCCGCGGTCGTCCAGCGAAACGTGCTGCGACGGGATGCGGGCAATTTTGGCGACGATTTCCTCGATGTCGGTCTTGTTGATGACCTTTTTCTGCTTCGATTTGGGCAGGATGCGCTGGGCCGCACCGGCTTCGTCGATGACGTCAATCGCCTTGTCCGGCAGGTGGCGGTCGGTGATGTAACGCGCCGCAAGTTCGGCCGCCGAAGAGATGGCAGTGGCCGAGTACTTGATGCCGTGGTGCGTCTCGAAGCGGCTCTTGAGGCCCTTTAGGATTTCCACGGTTTCGGCGACCGACGGTTCATTGACGTCGATCTTCTGGAAGCGCCGCGACAGCGCGCTGTCCTTCTCGAAAATGCCACGGAACTCGGTGTAGGTGGTCGCGCCGATGCACTTCAACTGGCCCGAGGAAAGCGCCGGCTTGAGCAGGTTGGAAGCGTCTAGCGTGCCCCCCGAGGCCGAGCCGGCGCCGATCAGCGTGTGGATTTCGTCGATGAACAGGATGGCGTGCGGGTTGTCACCCAACTGCTTGATGACGCCCTTCAGGCGTTGCTCGAAATCGCCGCGATATTTGGTGCCGGCCAGCAGAGAGCCCATGTCCAGTGCATAAACGTTGGCCTTGGCCAGGATGTCCGGCACGTCACCTTCAACGATGCGGCGGGCCAGGCCCTCGGCAATAGCCGTCTTGCCGACACCTGCTTCGCCGACCAGCAGTGGGTTGTTCTTGCGCCGCCGGCACAAGGTCTGGATGACGCGTTCGAGTTCCTTGTCGCGACCGATCAGTGGATCGATCTTGCCTTGCAGCGCCAGCGCGTTGAGGTTGATCGTGTATTGCTCCAGTGGCCCGGCCTGTTCCTTTTCGCCTTCGGTTTCCACTTCGCCCTCGGTCGGCGACTTCTGCTGCGGCACCTTGCTGATGCCGTGCGAGATGAAATTAACCACGTCGAGCCGGGTGATTCCCTGCTTCTGCAGGAAGTAGACCGCGTGTGAATCCTTTTCGCCATAGATGGCGACCAGCACGTTGGCGCCATTGACTTCCTTCTTGCCGGACGACTGGACGTGCAGGATGGCACGCTGGATCACGCGCTGAAAACCGAGCGTCGGCTGGGTGTCGATGTCGTCCTCGCCGGAAACGATGGGCGTGTGTTCGTTGATGAAATTGGTCAAATCCTTGCGCAGTGCATCAGGCTTGCCGCCGCAGGCGCGCAGGGCTTCAGCTGCCGACGGGTTGTCGATCAGCGCGAGGAGCAGGTGCTCCACGGTGATGAACTCATGGCGTTTCTGCCTTGCTTCGACAAAAGCCATGTGCAAGCTGACTTCGAGTTCCTGGGCAATCATCAATTTTCCTCCATGACGCACGCGAGTGGATGCTGGTGTTGGCGGGCGAATGCACTGACCTGTTCAACCTTGGTCGCAGCGATGTCTCGCGGGAAAACCCCGCACACACCGCGACCTTCGTTGTGAACTTTGAGCATGATTCGCGTCGCTTGTTCAGTATCCATGGCAAAAAAACGCTGAAGCACGGCGATCACGAACTCCATTGGCGTGTAATCGTCGTTCAGCAGCAGCACCTTGTACATCTTCGGAGGCATCGCCTTGGCACGTTGTGCTTCCAGCAGACTCCCTTCCTGGGATTTCGTAGCCATGGAGACAGATTCTATACAGTCCATTTCATTGTGCAAC
>JAEUOH010000263.1 GCA_016790845.1 Dechloromonas sp. | reverse complement strand
CGGGTAATTTATTAGCTGCTCATCGGCAAACTTAAGTGCCTCGGCATACTTTCTGTCGCTAATCAGGGTGTCGCCATAGCCATAAAGCAAAGCCAGGTTGAGCGGAAAACGCAGCATCGCCTCACGATAAAGCGCCAGCCCGGCTTCCTTTTGCCCCTGAGCAAACTTCGCTTCGGCCAATAGCCTGTCAACCATCGGTGACGACACCTTCAGTTTGCGGACCGCCTGTAATTCCCGCTCGGCCGCCTGCCAGTCGCCCTTGCGCGCGAACGCCACGGCCAGGCCGTAGCGCACCCCGGCTTCGGAAACGTACTTGCGGTCGCGCAGCAACGTCTCGAAATCCCGGATCGCATCGACCGGGCGCCCCTGCAAGGCGCGGGCACGGGCGCGCACTAGCTGAAACTCGACACTGTCGGCCACCTGGCGATAGGCCACCGGCTGCTCACGGTTCTGCATGTCGGACATCCGTTCGCCGGTGATCGGGTGCGTGCGCAGGTAAATGGTCGCGTTGTTCTCATAAAGCCTGGAAGACTGTTGCAGGCGCTCGAAAAATCCCGACATGCCACGCACGTCATAACCGGCCTGGCGCAGGGTATCGAAACCGAGGCGATCGGCCTCCCGTTCGAAATCCCGCGAATAGGCCAGTTGCGATGAAATCGCCCCGGCCTGGGTCGCCGTGATCGCCGCTCCGGCCGCCTGCGGACTGGAACGGACCGCCAGCAAGGCCAGGCCCATCGCCACCATCGAGGCCATCGAAAGCTTCTTCGACTGGAACACCTGACGCGCAATATGCCGCTGCGTGACGTGCGACACTTCGTGCGCCATGACTCCGGCCAGCTCCGACTCGGTCTGTGCGGCAAGAATCAGCCCGGTATGAACACCGATGAAACCGCCCGGCATGGCGAAGGCATTGATGCTGGGGTCGTTGATCGCGAAGAACTGGAACCCGAGCGCCGGATCGTTGCTGACCGCCACCAGTCGGGAACCCAACTGATTGAGGTAATTCTCGATGTCCGGGTCGTCGAGATACGACGGTTCGCGCCAACGAATCTCGTTCATGATCTGCTGGCCGATCTTCTTTTCCATGGCCGGCGACAGCTCGTTGCTCGCCACGTCGCCAAGCTCCGGCAAATCGTCGGCACGCAAGGGCTGGGTTATCAAGGCACAGGCCAACACGCCAGCCAGAAAACGGTGGGCAACACGCATGGTGATATGATACCGCACGCCAACGCCGCTCCTGGCGGAATGGGCGTAACCAAGCGTAACGAACCGTGACTGATCAAACACTTACCCATTTCGATGCCAGCGACCAGGCCCACATGGTCGACGTCGGCGCCAAGGCCGAAACTGCGCGCGTCGCGCGCGCCGCCGGCAGCATTTTCATGAGGCCGGAAACCCTGGCGCTGATCCGTTCGGGTTCCACCAAAAAGGGCGATGTACTCGGAATTGCCCGGATTGCGGCGATCCAGGCCGCCAAGCGAACCGGCGACCTGATTCCGCTTTGCCACCCGATCGCGCTGACGCGGGTCGCCGCCGAATTTTCGATCGATGGCGAACACAATGCGGTGCATTGCGAAATCACTGCCGAATGCTACGGCCGAACCGGGGTCGAAATGGAAGCATTGACCGCCGCATCGGTAGGCCTGCTCACCATCTACGACATGTGCAAGGCCGTCGACCGCGGCATGCGCATCGACAACCTGCGCCTCGTCGAGAAATCCGGCGGCAAATCGGGGCACTGGACGGCACCCTGACCATCTTCAAACCCGCTTCAGAAAACTCATGAACGAATTACGTCGAAAGCTACTGCAAGGCAGCACCGCCGCCTTGTTCGCACCTTGGATCGGCGCCGGCCTGCTGGTACCTCGCCGCGTCATCGCCGCCGAATGGAACCGCGCGGCATTCACCGCACGCAATGTTAACGAGGCGCTCAAGGCCTGGGGCGCCGCGAATGCAGCCGAGTCGCGCGATATCGTCATCAACGCGCCGGAGATCGCCGAAAACGGCGCCAAGGTCGAGATCGACATCACCAGCCAGATTCCTGCCAGCCGCAGTATCGCAATCTTCGTCGACCGCAACCCGATGCCGCTGTGTGCCGCCATCACCTTTTCGGGCGGCGCCCTGCCTTATTGCCGGGCGCAGCTCAAACTGGCCGAATCGACGCGTATTCGGGCCGTGGTGAAAGCTGGCGATGGCAAGACCTACGTGGCTTTTCGCGAAATCAAGGTCACCCTGGGCGGGTGCGGAGGATAGACATGGCCGATGCAATCAAGATCCGCGCCCAGGTACAGGGCGAAATCACCGACATCCGCATCCTGATGCAACACCCCATGGAAACCGGGCAACGCAAGGATGAAAAGGGGGACGCGGTGCCCGTGAACTTCATCCAGACGTTCTCGGTGTTACATAATGGAAAGTTGCTGATCGACGGCCAGTTGAATACGTCGATCTCGAAAAATCCCTTGTTCGCCTTCAAGGCACGGGGAATCAAGGCTGGCGACAAGTTGACCGTCGCCTGGAACGACAGCGCTGGCGACAAGCGCCAGGACGAAATCAGCGTCCCCTGAAATAAAAAAGCCCGTCTGAATCCAGACGGGCTTTAACTTGCGGATTATCCGGTGCTCAGGCGCTCTGGATGTTGGATGCCTGCTTGCCCTTGGGGCCTTGCACGACATCGAAGGAAACCTTTTGACCTTCCTTCAGGGTCTTGAAACCGCTCATGTTGATAGCGGAGAAATGTGCGAAGAGATCTTCGCTGCCATCATCAGGAGTGATAAAGCCAAAGCCTTTGGAATCATTGAACCACTTGACAGTACCGATTGCCATTTTTGCTACTTTCTTACGAAAAACTGGAAATTTGCGGGTCTCCCCGACACCCTGTTTGAGCTCCGCGACCCGGCGCTTTGGTCAACCCCGATGCAACATGAATTCAAACACATGCGCTTTCTACCTCCGCTGCAATAATGCGTCAACAATTTTCAATGACGCAGCGCAACAAAAATTTGGCCAATAATTGCATTTTTCTATTTTTTTCCTTCTCCTCTGGTAGTTGCACAATGAAATGGACTGTATAGAATCTGTCTCCATGGCTACGAAATCCCAGGAAGGGAGTCTGCTGGAAGCACAACGTGCCAAGGCGATGCCTCCGAAGATGTACAAGGTGCTGCTGCTGAACGACGATTACA
>JAEUOH010000262.1 GCA_016790845.1 Dechloromonas sp. | reverse complement strand
ATTTCCTCGACCTCGGTGGGGCTGACGCGGTAGCCTGACGTCTTAATCATTTCGTCGCGTCGGCCAACGAAATAGAGGAATCCGTCTTCGTCCATGCGCACCGTGTCGCCCGAAAAGACCGCTATTTCTGGCAGTACGAGTCCGGCTTCACGCCCTGGCGAATTGACCGGTAAAGGCTTGTAGCGCTCGGCGGTTTTTTCTGGGTCGTTCCAGTAGCCCATCCCGACCAGCGCCCCGCGATGCACGAGTTCGCCAGCCTCTTGTGGGGCGCAAGGAGAGCCGTCCTCGCGTAATACTAGAATCTCCGCGTTCGGGATTGCCTTGCCGATGGAGTCCGGCCTGCGGTCTACCTCTTCCGGGGGCAAAAAAGTCGAGCGGAACGCCTCGGTTAGGCCGTACATCAGATAGGGCTTCGTCTTGGGTAGTTGCCTGCGTAGCGCGTCCAACGTTTCGCGTGGCATTCGTCCGCCGGTGTTTGCAAAGTATCGAAGATGCTCCGTGATTCCCTCGGGCCAGTTGAGTTGCGTTAGCTGGATGTAGAGAGGAGGCACGGCGGTAAGGCCAGTTACCTTTTCGCGCTCGATCGCCTTGAGCACATCACGAGGTAGAAGGTAATTGAGAAGCACGACACGCGCCCCGACGTGGAAAGCTGTCGTCAACTGGCTGAAGCCAGCATCGAATGACAGCGGAAGAGCTGCCAGCAAGGTGTCGCTAGGCTGGTTTTCCAGGTACGAAGCGACGCTCTTGGCGCCAGCAACCATATTCCGGTGCGAAAGTACCACGCCCTTCGGTTTTCCAGTGCTGCCAGAAGTATAGAGAATACTGGCGACATCAGTGTCGATGACCCGGTGACCGGCCTTAGCGGGCGCCGTAAGGAGTTCGCTCCAGCGGCAGAGATGCAAGCCGTCAATAGCGGGCGGGCGTTCATCGGCATCAAGAACAACAACATGTAGCAACTCCGGACATGTTGGGAGCGTTTCGTGCAGCAACGCTAAGCGCTCTGACGAGGTGATTAGCACGCTGACATTGCAGTCGCGCAAGATGTAGCCGACCTGTTCTGCCTTGAGCAAAGGGTTGAGTGGTACGAACACGCCTCCCGCCGCCGGTACGCCAAAGCTGGCTATAACTGTCTCGAAACGTTTTTCGAGATAGATAGCGACGCGTTCGCAACGCAAAAGGCCGAGGTTAACCAAGCCACTGGAAAAAGCCGATATTGCCTGTTGCATTTCGCCGTAACTCAAGCTGGCCGAGACATATGTCAAGGCTGGCATTTCGGGCGCACGTTCCGCGGAGCGTTGGGGAAAGTCTACTAAAAGGGTGGGCTCAGACATGAGACAAACGGGAAGATTGAAATTTGAAGGTATGTTAAGCAATTGGAATCAACTGAACCAGCGTGCAGTATCTCACAGTCGGTT
>JAEUOH010000260.1 GCA_016790845.1 Dechloromonas sp. | reverse complement strand
CTTACCCGTTGCGTTTGGCGAAATCGTTCATGAAATCCACCAGCACCCGCACGCCTTGCAGCGAAACGGCGTTGTAGATGGACGCCCGCATGCCGCCGACCGACTTGTGGCCTTTCAGCGAAACGAGACCGGCCGCCTTCGCTTCGGCGAGGAAAGCTGCGTCGAGTTCAGGATAGGCTAGGGTGAAGGGCACATTCATGCGCGAGCGGCAATCGGGATCGACCGGGTTGCGGTAGAAGCCACCCGAGCCATCGATGGCTTCGTACAAAATGCGCGCTTTTTCGGCGTTGACCGCAGCCATGCCTGGCAGCCCCCCCTGGCGCTTGAGCCACTGGAAGACGAGGCCCGCAATATAGATGCTGTAGGTCGGCGGCGTATTGAGCATCGAGCCGTTCTCGGCCATCACCGCGTAATCCATGACCGTCGGGATAGTCAGCGGCGCCATGCCGAGCAGGTCGCGATGGACGATGACCAGCGTCAGGCCCGAGGGGCCGATGTTTTTCTGCGCCCCGGCGTAGATCAGGCCGAATTTTTCAACCGGCACCGGCGCCGAAAGAATGTGCGACGACATGTCAACCACCAGCGGCACGCCGGTTTCGGCAATGCGCTGGGCGGGGATCTCGACGCCATGGATGGTTTCGTTAGTGCACAGGTGCAAGTAGGCGGCGAAGGGATCGAGCTTGATTTCGTCAGCCGTCGGCAAACGGGTAAAGCCGCTGGCTTCGGTGGTCGCGGCGCAACGGACATTGCCGATGCGTTGCGCTTCCTTCAACGCCTTCTTGGACCACGAGCCGGTGACGATGTAATCGGCGGAACGCCCGGCCAGCAGGTTCATCGGAATCTGCGCGAACTGCTGCGTCGCGCCGCCTTGCAGGAAAAGCACCTTGTACTGCTCGGGAATGCCCATCAGCTCGCGCAGGTCGGCTTCGGCCTGATCGAGGATGGACATGAACTCCTTGCCGCGATGGCTCATTTCCATGACGCTGCAACCGGCGCCATGCCAGTCGAGCAGTTCTTCCTGCGCCTGCTTGAGTACTTCCTCGGGAAGTGCAGCCGGGCCGGCGCTGAAATTCCAGATTCGTGCCATCAAACCTCTCCACCCTCGCCTTCGGCGGCCGGCCCGGAATTTGCCCCGTTTTCGCCGTCGACCGCAACAGGCGCTTCGCCATCGACCTCAGCCACCGATTCGGCAACTTTTTCCAGCCCCGCCAGCTTTTCGCCGTCATCCAGCGAAATCAGCGTAACGCCCTGCGTCGCGCGGCCCATGCCGCGAATCTCGGCAACCCGGGTGCGGATCAACACGCCGCCGGTGGTGATCAGCATGATTTCGTCTTCGTCATTGACCAGTTTGGCGCCAACGACGATGCCGTTGCGCTCGCTGTCGGCAATGGCGCGCACACCCTGCGTGCCGCGTCCGGAATGGCGGAAATCGGCCAGTACCGTGCGTTTACCGTACCCGTTCTCGGTCGCCACCAGCACCGTCTGCTGGTCATTCTCGGCCACCAGCAGCGAAATCACCGATTGCTCTGGCATCAGCTTCATGCCGCGCACGCCACGGGCACCGCGACCCATCGGACGAACGTCTTCTTCGTCGAACCAGACTGCCTTGCCGGCGTTCGAGACAAGCACGATGTCGCTGCTGCCGCTGGTCAGTTCGACGCCGATCAGGTAATCGCCCTCGTCCAGCGTCACGGCGATGATGCCGGCCTTGCGCGGGTTGGAGTAGTCGGACAGCGGCGTCTTCTTGACCGTGCCCATCACCGTCGCCATGAAAACGTACTGATCGTCGGAGAATTCCTTGACCGGCAGCACGGCGTTGATCCGTTCGCCTTCTTCCAGCGGGAAGAGATTGACGATCGGCTTGCCGCGACTGCTGCGGCTGCCCTGCGGCGCCTCATAAACCTTGAGCCAGTAGCAGCGGCCACGGTTCGAGAAGCACAGGATGTAATCGTGCGTATTGGCGACGAACAGGTGATCGACGAAATCCTCTTCCTTGATCGCCGCCGCCTGCTTTCCACGCCCGCCCCGGCGCTGGGCGCGGTAGTCGGCGAGCGGTTGCGCCTTGATGTAGCCGCCATGCGAGAGGGTGACCACCATGTCCATCGGCGTGATGAAATCTTCGATGCCCAGTTCCTGCGTGTGAAGGACGATCTCGGAACGACGCTCATCGCCGAACTGGTCACGGATCGCCGTCAACTCGCCGACAATGATCTCGGTAATACGTTCCGGCTTGGCCAGGATGTCCAGCAGATCGAGGATCCTGGCCATCACATCCTTGTATTCGCTGACGATCTTGTCCTGCTCCAAGCCGGTCAGGCGTTGCAGGCGCAGCTCCAGGATGGCCTGGGCCTGAGCGTCGGAAAGCCGGTAACCCTGTTCAGACAAACCAAATTCAGGTGCCAAACCATCCGGGCGCGAGGCATCGGAAGCGGCACGAACGAGCATTTCCTCGACCACCGGGCTGCGCCACTGGCGCTCCATCAGGCCGCGCTTGGCATCCGGCGGCGTCGGCGCGGCCTTGATCAGGGCAATAATTTCATCGACATTGGACAAG
>JAEUOH010000236.1 GCA_016790845.1 Dechloromonas sp. | reverse complement strand
TTGCCCGCCGCCCCATGTCCGACAAGTGCGACAGAGCGGATGGCCTCGGTGATGTACTTTGACATCTATCTCTCCCTGTTCTGATTGGAAACTGGCAAAGCCTTATTTTACGCCCGTAGCCATGCGATCGACGAAATAAGGGCCGGCGCCAAACAAAAGTGCAAGCGCCGCCAAGACCAGCACCAGACCAATAATCAGTTGCTTGCCTGGCCGCGAAAACTCCTTCCAGTGCCTGACCGAAAACCAGACAGGCCCGGCGACTGGCACCAACAATACCGGCACCCAACTGCGCCAGCCGAAGGACAGCGCTGCCGGCAACGTTCCAACATAACCAACCAGCAAGAGCGCCCCGCCGACTGAAACCAGCAGCGCGACGGAAAAAATGAATACGAGAAACCAGAAATCCACTATTTATTCACCTTTTTTGGCCGTTCCCAGCCTCTGATCGCGACTTGTTTGGCGCGTGACACGGTCAGTGCCGCTGGCGGCGCATCTTTGGTCAGCGTCGTTCCGGCACCGAGCGTCGCCCCCCGTCCGACAGTCACCGGCGCCACCAGCTGGGTATCCGAGCCAATGAAAACATCGTCCTCGATGACCGTTTTCCATTTATTGGCGCCGTCGTAGTTACAGGTGATGGTGCCGGCACCGACATTCACGCGCTGTCCGATCTCGGCATCACCGATATAGGCAAGGTGATTGGCCTTCGACTGTGCCCCGATGAGGCTCTTCTTGACCTCGACAAAATTGCCGATATGGACCTCCGGGCCGAGTTCTGTCCCTGGGCGCAAGCGCGCATAGGGGCCGAGTACGCCGTCGGGACCAATCACTGCTTCCTCGAAGTGGCAGAAGGCGGCAATGCGCGTGCCAGCACCGACCTTGACGTTCCTGAGCACACAATAAGGCCCGATTTCGACGGCGTCACCAAGTTCAACGTCGCCTTCGAAGACACAGCCGACGTCAATGGCGACATCACGTCCGTGCGTCAGCGTGCCGCGCACGTCAATGCGCGCCGGATCGGCAAGCCGGACGCCGGCGACAAGCAGGCGATCGGCGACGTTGCGCTGATGAATGCGCTCGAGTTCGGCGAGTTGAACCTTGCTATTTACGCCGAGCACCTCCCATTCGGCGTCCGGTTGCGCGGTACGCACCGGCAGCCCTTCGGCAACCGCGAGAGCGACGATGTCGGTCAGGTAATACTCGCCCTGCGCGTTATCGTTCTTGAGGCGGCCGAGCCAGTCGACCAGGCGCGCCGTGGGGATCGCCATGATCCCCGTGTTGATCTCGCGAATCGCCTTTTCGTCGGTACTGGCATCCTTCTCCTCGACGATGCGGCGCACGCTTCCGGCGCCGTCACGCACGATGCGCCCATAGCCGGCCGGGTCGGCGAGGTCGACGGTGAGAATCGCGAGGGCGTCGCGTCCAGCGTGGAGCAGGCGTTTCAGCGTCGCCGCCGAGGTCAGCGGCACATCGCCGTAAAGTACCAGCGTGCAAGGCGCATCCGAGAACTGCGGCACCGCCTGGGCGACGGCATGCCCGGTGCCCAGTTGCTGCGCCTGTTCCGCCCATGAAATTTCGCCTTCGGCAAGGGTCGACCGCACCACGTCGCCGCCGTGACCATATACCACAATGAGTTTCTGCGGAGCCAATGTGCGCGCGGTATCGATCACATGCTGGGCGAGCGCTTTGCCCGCAACCGGGTGCAGTACTTTGGGCAGGTTGGAGTGCATGCGCTTGCCTTGACCGGCAGCGAGAATGACGACTTGGACTGGCTGATCGCTCATGAATCCGGGCTCCAGAAAAAACGAAGGCGGCCTGCTGGCCGCCTTCGCATTATCGCATGATGGGGAAAGCTTACCGGGGAAGTGTCGTCGTTCCCATCAGGAATGCATCGACCTCACGCGCGGCCTGGCGGCCTTCGCGGATCGCCCAGACGACCAGCGACTGGCCGCGACGAACGTCGCCAGCAGCAAAGACCTTGTCGACATTGGTGCGATAGCAGCCCTCACCGTCGGTCGTTGCCTTGGCGCTCTGACGGGCATCCTTCTCGACACCAAAGGCATCCAGCAAGCTGCCGACCGGGTTGGTGAACCCCATCGCCAGGAAGGCGTTATCGCAGGGCAACTCGAATTCCGAACCGGCGACTTCAGTCATTTTGCCATCCTTCCAGTCAAGACGAACGGCCTTCAACGCCTTGACGTTGCCCTTGCCATCGTCGACGAAGCCCTTGGTGGCAACAGCAAAATCACGGGTGCAGCCTTCATCGTGCGAAGACGAGGTACGTAGCTTGTACGGCCAGTACGGCCAGACCATCGGCTTGTCTTCCTGCTCTGGCGGCATCGGCATCAATTCGAACTGGGTAACCGAAGCGGCGCCATGGCGGTTCGACGTCCCCACGCAGTCGGAGCCGGTATCACCGCCACCGATGACGATGACGTGCTTGCCCTTGACGTTGATCGGGTTGGCTTTGCCTTGCTGGACTTCCTTGTTCTGCGGAATCAGGAATTCGAGCGCAGCGTAGATGCCCTTCAACTCGCGCCCCGGAACCGGCAGATCACGGGGAACTTCCGAGCCGGCAGCGAGGATCACGGCATCGAATGCTGCGGTCAACTCGCCAGCGGAGACGAATTCCTTGGCGTCGTTGTTGATGCCTGCCGGCAGGCTCTTGTCGCCGACGATGACCTTGGTCTTGAAGGTCACGCCTTCGGCTTCCATCTGGGCAACGCGGCGGTCGACCAGCGTCTTCTCCATCTTGAAGTCGGGGATGCCATAAGCCAGCAAACCACCGAGGCGATCACTCTTCTCGAAAACCGTGACATCGTGGCCAACACGCGCCAATTGCTGGGCCGCTGCGAGGCCTGCCGGGCCGGAGCCGACGACGGCAACCTTCTTGCCGGTCTTGCTCTTCGGCGGCTGCGGCACGACCCAGCCCATTTCCCAGCCCTTGTCGATGATCGCATGTTCGATCGACTTGATACCGACCGGCGCGGCGTTGATGCCGAGCGTACAGGCAGCTTCGCAGGGTGCCGGACAGATGCGGCCGGTGAAATCCGGGAAGTTGTTGGTTGAATGCAGCACATCCAGCGCCTGCTTCCAGTTGCCCTTGTAAACCAGATCATTCCAGTCCGGAATGATGTTGTTCACCGGGCAGCCGTTGTTGCAGAAGGGAATGCCGCAGTCCATGCAGCGCGCCCCCTGAACCTTGGCGTCGTCGTCAGACAAGGTCTGGACGAATTCCTTGTAATGCTTCAGGCGTTGTTCAACCGGTTCGTAGGCCTCGGAAAGGCGCTCGAACTCCATGAATCCAGTCGGCTTGCCCATTATGCGGCCTCCTTCTGTGCAGCAGCGGCCATCTCGGTGAGGGCGCGCTTGTACTCGTGCGGATAGACTTTGACGAACTTCTCGCGATAGGCATCCCAGTTGGCAAGAATGGCCTTGGCGGTCTGGCTGCCAGTGTATTCTGCGTGACGGGTGATCAGTTCCTTGAGCTGGGTTTCGTCCGCCTCGCCACCGTGCAGCGGCTCGCCCGCAGCATGACGGCCGGCCGGAAGCACCTTCTCCAGTGCCACCTGCGCCAGATTGCAACGGCCCTTGAAGCTGCCGTCTTCATCCAGCACATAGGCGATACCACCGGACATGCCGGCCGC
>JAEUOH010000194.1 GCA_016790845.1 Dechloromonas sp. | reverse complement strand
GCGATGCTCTTGGTCGACATCCGGATTATGCCAGCCTCAGGATGAGCGGCGCGAGGGCTTGCCGGCTGCTGCCGGACGGCCACCGGCACGCCCGCCGCTGCGGCCGCCGGGGGCGCTGCGCGGCTTGGCTGGCGCAATCCCAGCCTTCTTGGCCGGTTGTCTTGCTGCCGGCGAAGGTGCGGCGATTTTCGGCTTCTTGGGCTTTTTTGGCTTCTTGAGTATCTGGCCGGCGGTGTTAGTCAGCGGCACGCGATGCTCGGGCTCGAAACCGCCCTCCTCGAACCGATTCAGCGTCTGCCGGATCAGCGTTTCGATGGCCGCAAGCTGGGTCACCTCGTCGGCGCAGACCAGCGAAACCGCTTCGCCGGTAGCGCCGGCGCGACCGGTACGGCCAATGCGGTGGATGTAGTCTTCGGCAACGATGGGCAGGTCGAAATTGACCACCAGCGGCAGATCGTCAATGTCCAGCCCGCGCGCGGCCACGTCAGTGGCCACCAGAATCTGCACCTCGTTTGCCTTGAAGCGCTCCAGTGCGCGCAGGCGGGCGGGTTGCGGCTTGTCGCCGTGGATCGAATCGGCGGAAACGCCTTTCGCTTGCAACGTCGCGACCAGTTGCTCGACGCCCTTGCGGGTCTTGACGAAGACCAGTACCTGCCCCCAGCGCCGTCGTTTAAGCAGGTGGCAGAACAGTTCGGGCTTGCGCTTCTTGTCGACCGGAATCGCCGTCTGCTTGACTGTCTTTGCCGCCGTGTTGCGCGGGCTGGTTTCGATGGCGAGCGGGTCGTTCAGCAGGTGCCCAGCCATGCTGCGGATGGCGTCGGAAAAGGTCGCCGAGAACAGCAGGGTTTGGCGGCGCTTCGGCAGCGCGGCGAACACGGCATCGAGTTCGCGCGAAAAACCGAGGTCGAGCATACGGTCGGCTTCATCCAGCACCAGCGTGCGCAACTGGCCGAACTTGATCGCATTCTGCCGATACAGGTCGAGCAGGCGGCCGGGCGTCGCGACGACGATGTCCATGCCCTTGCGCAGCTTCATCATCTGCGGATTGATGCTGACGCCACCGTAAACCGCGCAGGTGCGCAACGGCAGGTTGCGGCCGTAGGCGCGGATGCTCTCATTGACCTGCTCGGCCAGTTCGCGCGTCGGCACCAGCACCAGCGCGCGTACCGAATTGCTGGCGACCGGCGCCGTTTCAGCGGCCAGCAGTTGCAGCAGCGGCAGCGCAAAACCGGCGGTCTTGCCGGTGCCGGTCTGCGCCGCCGCCATCAGGTCACGGCCGGCCAGCACGGCGGGAATCGCCTGCGCCTGAACCGGCGTCGGCGTCTTGTATTCCAGCGCGGCAAGTGCCGCCAGCAAGGGCTCGATTAGGCCAAGGCGGGCGAAGCTCATTTCGGGAAGCACGTCGTTTTCATCATTCCTCTACTGCGTCAATCGCCCGACGACCGCCGACTCGCCTTCAGCGAGGCATGGCGCGCCTTGCTTTCCAGACGTTTGGCCACGGAACTGCGCGTCGGCCGGGTGGCCCGCCGCTTCTTCGGCAGCACGGCGACGCTGGCGACCAGTTGTTCGAGCCGGCGCAAGGCTTCGCCGCGGTTTTTCTCCAGGCTGCGGAATTCCTGCGCCTTGATGATGACCACGCCTTCCTTGCTGATGCGCTGGTCGCCCAGTTTCAGCAAGCGTTCGCGAATTTCTTCCGGCAGCGACGAGGCGCCGATGTCGAAACGCAGATGGACGGCGTTCGACACCTTGTTGACGTTCTGCCCGCCCGCGCCCTGGGCGCGGATGGCGGTAATTTCCACTTCGTCGGGGGGGATGCTGATAGTCGGGCGCACGGCTGCGGATCAGGGTCTTGGAATGGCCGATTGTAGCGTTTTGGCGGGCGTCGTTTGCCTTAGCGAACAGGCTTCGTTGGCGACCAGCGCCCCAAGCACCAGCGCGCCGCCGAACAGCACGCTGGCCGGCGGGCGCTCCCCGGCACCGAGCCAGGCCCAGGCAACGCCGAACAACACTTCAAGCAGCGCCAGCAACGCAATTTCCGGCGCCAGCAGTTCGCGGCTGAGACGGACGACCAGCAGGCAGGGCAGCGCCAGTTGCACGCCGCCGAGCAATGCCAGCAGACGCAGGTCGTGCGCCGAGGCTTGCAGCGGCCAGGCCAGCGGCAGCGTCACCGCCGCCGAGATCAGCGCGCCGAGCAGCACGGCCGGCAGCATGTCGGGCGCCTGCGCGCCGAAATCCGCATTTCTTTGCAGCAAGATCCAGTTGACCGCCCCGGCCAGCGGCACCGCAGCGGCAACCAGCGAGCCGAGCAGCGAGCCACCGCCGCTCGCTTCTGCGCCAAACATCCAGGCAATGCCCGCCCCGGCCACGACAATCGCCCCCCAGGTGCGCAACGGCAAGCGCTGGCCGAGGAACAGCCGCGAAAAGAGCGCCGTCACCATCGGCCCGATCGCCATCGTCACCAGCACATTGGCCACCGTGGTCAGCGTCAGCGCCACCATGAAGGCGGTGTACATCACCGCCCAGCACAGGGCGGAAGCCCACAGCACGCGGCCGCTGCGCAGCAGGCCGGCCCACAGCGCCGGGCCGCGCAGCACGGTGAGGCCAATGGCCAGCGACACGGCGCAGAACAAACTGCGCCAGAAGGTGACTTCGAAGCTGCGCGCGGCGTCGAGGTGACGGGTAACGACGCCGGCGATGCTCCACAGCAGCGTCACCAGCACCATCAGCGCCACGGCGCGGCGATGCGTCATGCGGGAATCAACCGCGACGGCGGCGCGCTTCGTAGAGGCAAACGCCGGCCGCCACCGAGACGTTGAGGCTTTCGACGCTGCCGTGCATCGGGATGCTGACCAGTTGGTCGCAGGTTTCGCGCGTCAGGCGGCGCATGCCCTCGCCTTCGGCACCGAGCACCCAGGCCGTGGCCTGCGGCCAGTCGGCGGCGTAGAGGTCGCTTGGCGCCTCGCCGGCGGTGCCGATCACCCAGATGTCGCGCTCTTTCAGCTCACGCAGGGTACGGGCAAGGTTGGTGACCATCACGTAGGGCACACTTTCGGCGGCGCCGCTGGCGGTCTTGGCCGCTACGTCGGTGAGGCCGGCGGCGCGATCCTTGGGCGCGATCACGGCATGGACGCCTGCCGCATCGGCGACGCGCAGACAGGCGCCGAGGTTGCGCGGGTCTGTGATGCCATCGAGCACCAGCAGGAAGGCGGGTTCTTCGAGCGCATCGAGCACGTCGTCGAGATGCGCCGCCTTGCGCCCGCCTTCGACACGGGCAATCACGCCCTGGTGCTTGGCGCCGGGCGCCATGCCGTCGAGCCGCTTGCCATCGGTCATGATGAGCTTGACGCCCTGCAACTCGGCATGCGCCAGCAGGTCGCGGGCGCGCGCATCCTGGCGCGTGGCATCGACCATGATTTCCTTGAGCGAATCGGGATCGTGGCGCAGCTTGGCGGTGATGGCATGGAAGCCGTAAATCAGGCGTGATGTGGACATTTCGGGGACATTTCGGACGTATTTCGTCGGTCAATTCGGGAAAGGGGGCGAGTCTACCATCGCCCGCCCCTTCATCTTGAGCCTGTTGCGGTCAACGCCGTTTTTTGGCCGATTTCTGAACCGGTTCCTGCCCGGCCAGCACGAAGTCGATCTTGTTGCTTTCCAGATCC
>JAEUOH010000193.1 GCA_016790845.1 Dechloromonas sp. | reverse complement strand
GTTTCGACCACAGAAAAATGTGGGCACAGCCAGCCGCAATAGAGGCGGCCCCATTTCCAGGCGACGCCGATGATCAGCGCGCCGGCGCCGAGGATGGGCAAAAAAAGGTAAAAAACGAGGTTGACCGCAGCAGCCCCCGCTGCGACCCTGCCGGCGATCAAGTCGTCGATGCCGAGATGCCAGGGAATGGTCAGGAAATAGGCATGCCGCTCGGTCAGGTCGTAGCGGAAGAGATCGAAGATCGGCGTCAGCGTGAACAGCGCGAAGAAGCCGATCTGCGCCAGCACCCGATAGCGTTGCAAAGCCGGCTTGCTCATGGATTGCGCGGGCCGATCAGCGGGAAGCGCCAGGTCTGGCCGGCCAGCGCCTTGATTAACCCATACATGCCGAACAGCACCAGCGTCGAGTGGATGCAGGTGAAGTAGAGGATGACCGCGACCCAGGTGTATTCATGCCGGAGGCCGCCGACCAGAATGAACAGGGTGCTGAGCGAGACGATCAGCAGGCCGCCCCAGAGGCTGACGAAGGTTGCCTGTTTGAGGTGCTGGCGGGCGAGTGGCGGGGCGCTGTCCTTGTTTTTCAACCACAGCCAGAACAGGATGGCGAAGCCGATGCCCGGCGCCAGCAGCAGGTTGATCAGAAAGAGCGCTTCGGCGAGGACGGCAAGGTTTTGCCCGGCCTTTTCCTCGGTAAAGCCGAAATCATCGTCCGAACGTGGCATTGACGATTTCCATCAGCGCCTCGACGGTTTCCTCGTCGTCGGTCAGGCTTTCGACCAGCGCGGCGCGGCAGGCGGCGGAGACATCGAAGCCGGACTTGATCAGCGTTGCGGCATAGACCAGCAGGCGGGTACTGGCGACTTCTTCCAGGTCACGGTCTTTCAAGGCGCGGAAGGCCTTGGCGATGCCGACCAGGCGTTTGGCGAGATCGGCGTCGCAGCCGGTTTCACCGATCAGGATGGAGATTTCGCGCTCGGCGCCTGGGAAATCGAAGCGCATCGAGACGAAGCGCTGGCGGGTCGACGGCTTCAGGCCTTTCAGCAGATTCTGGTAGCCCGGGTTGTAGGAGACGACCAGCATGAAGTTGGGTGGCGCTTCCAGCGTCTCGCCGGTGCGGTCGATGGGCAGGATGCGGCGGTCGTCGGCCAGCGGGTGGAGGACGACCGTGGTGTCCTTGCGCGCTTCGACGACTTCGTCGAGGTAGCAGATGCCGCCTTCGCGCACGGCGCGGGTCAGCGGGCCGTCGCACCAGTAGGTGCCCTTGTCGGAGATCAGGTGGCGGCCGACCAGGTCGGCGGCGGTCAGGTCGTCGTGGCAGGCGACGGTGTACAGCGGCAATTTGAGGCGCACCGCCATGTGCGCGACGAAGCGCGTCTTGCCGCAGCCGGTCGGGCCTTTGATGAGTAGCGGCAGACGCTCGCGGTAGGCATGCTCGAAGAGGGCGATTTCGTTGCCGGAGGGTTCGTAGAAGGGCAGGTCGGTCATTTGAGGGAGATCCAGTAAGCGAGCAGAATCAGGCTGGAAACCAGTATAAGCCAGCCTTCGAGCAGGGCACGCCAGAGCGCCGGGGCGTTGCGCAGCTCCATGAAGTCGAGGATCACCAGGCGTCCTTTGACGAAGGCGATGAGCAGCATGGTGACGATGGC
>JAEUOH010000128.1 GCA_016790845.1 Dechloromonas sp. | reverse complement strand
GTCAATGCCGACGCCCTGCAATGGCTTGAGGAAAGCAAGGACTACTTCGACTTCATCGTCATCGATTTTCCCGATCCGGCCAATTTCGCGCTCGGCAAGCTCTACACCTCGGCCTTTTACCGGTTGCTCGAAAAACGCCTGTCGGCGCGCGGCCTGATTGTCGTCCAGTCGACTTCGCCGCTCTATGCCCGCCAGTCTTTCTGGTGTGTGGTGACGACGCTGGAGGAGGTCGGCTTCAAGACCGCGCCCTACCATGCGCTGGTGCCCTCGTTCGGCGAATGGGGCTACATCATCGCCGGCCGCCAGGAATTCGCGCCGGTTGCGGTCGACCTTCCAAAAACCCGGTTTTTGACGGCGGAAACGATCCCGCTGCTCTTCAGTTTCCCGGCCGACATGGCGCGCGTACCGGCCGAGGTAAACCGCCTGAACAACCAGGTGCTGGTGCGCTATTTCGAGCAGGAGTGGCGCAAGGTCATTCGCTAGAGACAGCTAATGTCGTTGATCACTCACTTTGAGATCAGCCTGCCTTGTGCTGCAAGGCATTCCAAGGCTCTCAATTTGGAGGCATTCAGCTGATTTGCTCACTGAACTTGAGATTTTGGGGAGTGCAGGCCACTCAAGTTGAGAGTTTTTCGAGAATGGATTTGACCGTTTGCTAGGAAGCCGTCTGGATTGGCTCCTCGTTCGATGCCTTCATCCTTTTTGCCATCGCGATTCTGAGATTCTGTCCAAGCCCCACAAATCGATCAGCGACGATTGCCTGAATTGATTGTCGCTTCGGTTTGGTACTAGGAGCAGCAGCCATGAGGAAATCGATCACAAAGGTTAGGGCGCGAGCAAGGAAGA
Organism: Dechloromonas sp.; assembly: GCA_016790845.1. Taxonomy (GTDB): domain Bacteria; phylum Pseudomonadota; class Gammaproteobacteria; order Burkholderiales; family Rhodocyclaceae; genus Azonexus. The sequence goes on along the minus strand of JAEUOH010000128.1, from coordinate 854 downwards.
AGCTTGTCCAGTGCCAGTTGTGACGCCTGCTGGCGTTAGATAGCGCGTTTGCGACAGACACAGCCATAAGGTCCATCCCCGCGGACCATTTTTTGAGGCGCTCGTATGGGACATGGCATTCTGTGGCGGACATTAACTGCATTTTTGCGGCCAATTCGGGTAATGAGGCAACTTCTAGGCTTCCTTGAACATATGTGAGCCAGTGCCCCATTGGGTGTTTGCATTGGTGACTTAGTGTGTAGATGTCGTCCCAGTTGATATGCTGTTCTGTGAGGTTGACTAGGAGCATTGCGAAATAGCTGGCTCCAATGGTTGCGCTCAGGATACGGTCTGCAAATTCATATTCCGGCGCATCGAAGGCGATTGACTGCTTGCGCCAAAAGGCATCGCGATCATCCAGAATGTTTTTCTTACAGCATGGGCACAGTACCTCCGTGTTGAGCGCGTGTGACATGAACTGGCATCGACCACGCCGAGCGCATGCGCAAGGCCATCGTCAATGCTTCCGGCCCGCTGGCAAAAGCCAATAGCAAGTCCTTTCTCCTCTTAGCGCCTTGAATGACCGCTTTCCCATCCGACGAACTGGTGCTCCCGACCCCGAACGGACGGTCGAGCCTTCAGTGGCTCAGCGGCAGGTTACTGAGAGGAGCGGTCATGCAGCGTCGTGGCTGACTGCGAACTGCTCGGCCAATATAGTTAGTCCATCCTGTTTTCCGTGATACTGGTCACAGCCAGCAGGTAGCTGCTGGTGAAAGCGGGATATGCACCTGCGGATTACGAATTACTCGGCCAAAACATCCGATGTTCACCGCTTTGATTTCGAATTCGCAGGTGCGCTTGAGCGCGACAACGAA
>JAEUOH010000115.1 GCA_016790845.1 Dechloromonas sp. | reverse complement strand
CGCGGTCGAGGAAGGAGCGGTCGTGGGTGATGAAGAACAGCGTGACGCCGGTTTCGATCAGCAGGTTTTCCAGCCACTCGATAGCCGCGATGTCGAGGTGGTTGGTCGGCTCGTCGAGCAGCAGCACTTCGGGCGCCACGGCCAGCGCCTGGGCCAGTGCCAGCCGCTTCTTCTGACCGCCGGACAAGCTGCCCACGTTGGCCTCCGGGTCGAGTCCGAAACGGTCGATGACCTTTTCGGCCTGCGCTTCGTAAGCCCAGGCACCGCAGGCCTCCAGTTCGTGCTGCAGGCTTTCCATCTGCGCCAGCAGGGCATCATGATCGCCCGCACCTTCGGCCATCCGGTGCGACACCTCGTGGTAGGCGGCGAGCAGCCGCGAGGCCTCGCCCATGCCCGAAATCACCGCCTCGAAGACGGTTGAGTGGGGATCGAACGGCGGTTCCTGCGGCACGTAGCCAACGCGGATGCCGGGCTGCACCCAGACTTCGCCATCGTCCAGCCGGCCGCGCCCGGAACCGGCGGCCAGCGCCGCCAGCAGAGAGGATTTGCCGGTGCCGTTGCGCCCGATCAGCGCCACCCGCTCGCCCGGATCAAGCAAAAAATCGGCATGGTCGAGAAGCGGCACATGGCCGTAGGCAAGGCAGGCGTCGGAGAGTTTCAGGTAGGGCATCGGGGCAATGAAAAACGGCGCCCCGCAAGGCGCCGAGTGGTTGAGAACCGACATTCTAACGGCTCGGTCAAAGCGCATCTATCACAAATTAGCCGCCCACCGGTACAATGCGCGCCTGCCGGCAAATACGCTGCGCCTCCATAGTTAAATGGATATAACACGCCCCTCCTAAGGGCGAATTGGTGGTTCGATTCCACCTGGGGGTACCAAATTCACAGGGGCATGCAACGTGACAACCAGAAGGTCGCTTCCCCGGCACTCGGTCGACATCAGCGAGGAAGCCGGCGTGCGTTATCTGCACTTCGGTTCGGACTGGGTGCAGGGTGCAATGCGCATCGCCCGGCCGTGGTCGCTGGAACTGGCCTACACGCGCGAAATGATGGCCGGGCTGCTGTTGCGCGGCAGCAACTGGCCGCGTAGCGCGCTGCTGGTCGGGCTGGGCGCCGGGTCGCTGGCCAAGTTCATTTATCGCAATCTGCCGGATTGCCGAACCACCGTCGTCGAGATCAACCCGCAGGTCGAGTTCATCGCCCGCCAGTATTTCAAGCTGCCGGACGACCCGGCGCGCCTGAGCGTCGTCATCGACGATGGCGTCGATTTCATGCTGGCTGGCGAGCGGCGTTTCGACTGTATCCTGGTCGATGGCTTCGACGCCGATGCGCGCGCCGGGGCGCTCGAAACCTTGCCTTTCTATCAGGCTTGCCGCGCCCGGCTTACGGAAAACGGCCTGCTTGGTGTCAATCTGTTGGGCCGCAACAAGGGCTTTGCCGCCAGCGTCGAGCGCATACGCAATGCATTCGATGATCGTGTGGCGGTATTTCCCTCCTGCGACAGCGGCAATACCATCGCCTTCGCTACCGGCGGTGCGCCGGTGGAGATAGCGCTTGAAGATATGCGGGCGCGGGCGCAGCAGCTCAAAAAGGAAACCCGGCTCGACCTGTTGCCGACCATCACCCGCCTGCAACTTGGACAACCGCTGCCGGACGGGCTGCTGCGCATTTAGTGGTCTGTTGCGGTCGACCTTGTTTTTCGGCCTTTTTTTGCCTAGAAAGAAGGTGATCCTCCACCGACAAAAACCACAAGGCGGACATAACAACGATAACGAGCCGTTCGGCTTTTCCCGGTTATCTTGCCTGCCAAAGGAGGAACACATGCTTTCGATTCAGGACGTACTCGATTATTGCGACCTTGACCGCGGCGAAATCGCGGCCGTGGCCGAACATGAACACATCCCCATGACCATTGCCGCCGAACTGGGCGAAACCTTGCTCAGCACGCCGGAAGGCGTCGTGCAGCTCCATTCGATGATTGTCGAGAATATGGAACACGCGCTGCAAACCGGCCATTACCAGCACGTTCAGGAGTTGGGCGAAACTTACAAGCATCTGCAACGCACCCACCCTATCCCGGGCTGACTGCCCGTCGGCAGGCCCCTCGCTTTTCCGGAAACCCGGCAACCGCCGGGTTTTTCACGTATCGGCGGTTACAATATCGGCGGAACAACGACCGCCAGCGGTGGTCGGAAAAGGGTAATTCGCAGGAAAAAGGAAACCGGCATGCTTTCACTCAAGGACTGCATCGACATGTGCGGCCTGACCGAGGACGAGGTCGCAGCAATCGCCGAAGAGGCGAACCTGCCGCCCATCGTGGCCGTACTGGTGGGCAGCAATCTGCTGCGCTCGGAAGCCGGCCTCCGCTACCTCGGTGAAGTGCTCAGGAATCGTGCCGAAAATGCGGTCGACCGCAACCAACCCGACGTCGCTGCCCGCTACCGCGCCACCTACGAAAGTTTCCGGCGGCGCTGCCCGCAACCGCTCGTCGACTAAGTTTGACGCGGTGGCGGCCCGAAGCCGTGCTCGGCGGCGTAGAGCGCCACCTGTACGCGACTGGTCATCCCCAGCTTCTTGAAGATGTTCTGAACATGGATCTTGACCGTGCTCTCCGCCAGGTCGAGGGTGCGCGCAATTTCCTTGTTGCTGCCGCCCAGCGCCAGGCCTTCGAGAATGTCGCGCTCGCGCGGTGAGAAACGGTCGCGCTCAATCTGCGCATTGCCGCCCCGGTTCTGCCCGCGCACGCCCTGCACCAGCTTGGCGGTCATCTGCGGCGACACCACCGAATCGCCCTCCGCCGCCCGGCGAATGGCGTCGAGCAGCGCATCGGTCTCGATGTTCTTCAACAGATAGCCGCTGGCGCCGGCACGCAGGGCTTCCATCAGATCCTGCGCGTCCTCTGACACGGTCAGCATAAGCACCCGCACGCCGGGCATTTCCTCGTTGATGACCTTGACCGCCTCCAGCCCGGAAATGCCGGGCATGTGCAGGTCGAGCAGGACGACATCGGGCTTCAGCGAGCGCGCACGCTTGATGCCCTCCAAACCGTCGCCCGCCTCATCGAGCACCTCGAATTCATCGTGGCGCTGGAGCAAGGCCTTGACCCCGCCACGAAACAGGGCGTGATCGTCCACCAGCAAGACACGGATTTTTTCAGCCATCCCGACTCTCCTCCACTTGTTGTTTTGGCAGGACAAGGCAAACCTGCGTACCCTTGCCCGGCACCGACGTAATCCGACACTCGCCGCCGATGCGGTGCGCGCGTTCGCGCATGATCTTGAGCCCGACATGACGATCCGAGAGCACCTTCGGTTCGTTTTGCAGGTCGAAGCCGGCCCCGTCGTCATCGACCACGACCTCGATCGCCTGCCGCGAACGGCGCAGCGTAACCCGAACCTGACCTGCGCCCGCATGTTTGCGAACGTTCGACAGGCCCTCCTGGACGATATGCATGATCTGCAACTCTACGGTCGGCTCCAGCGGGGCGCCGATACCCTCACATACGAATTCGGTGACGATCCCGGTCTGGCCTTCGAATTTTTCCAGCGCCGCGGCAATGGCCGAGTCGAGATCGGATTGATGCATGCGGGTACGAAAATGCACCAGCAGTTCGCGCACATGGTCGTAGCTTTCCTGCACCCCTTCACGTAATTGCCCGGCGGTCTGCATGGCTTCCTCGCTGCGCCCCTTGCGCAGCGAATCCTGCAGCAACTGAACCTGGATATTGAGAAAGGCCAGCCCCTGGGCAATCGAGTCGTGCAGTTCCTGCGCCAGCAGGTTGCGCTCCTCGGAAACCGCCAGTTCCCGTTCGCGCGAGCGCAGGCGCTGGTTTTCGATGGCCACGCCAAGGTGTTGACCCAGCGTTTCCAGCAATTCGCTCTCCGCTGCCGAGACCGCGCGCTCCTCCCGGAAATACAGATTGAACACACCGACCCGCTGGCGGTTGTAGCGCACGCTGAAAGCGCAGGCGGTAGCAAAACCTTCGCGTACACAGGTGCGCAGCTTCATGCCGGGTGGCGGGCTGGCCGTGGCGAACGATACCGGCATGCCGGACTGAATGACGTCACCGCACAGGCAATCGCTGCAGTTCATCTCCGATTCGCGGACGACGAACTCGTTCGACAAGCCTTCGTGCGTCATCAGGTAGAGCTTCTCGGTATCGGCGGCATACAGCCGCACGGCACCGGCATCGGCACCCAGCGCTAAGCGGATACGGTTCAGGAAACCCTGGCAGAGCGTTTCGATCGGCGCCGGCTCGCTAAGAAAAGCGGTGATTTCATAGAGTATGCCGAGTTCCCGGTTGCGTTCGGCCAGGCTGTGGGTCTTGGCCGCGACACGCTCTTCCAGCGTATTGTAAGCGGCCTGCAAATGCTCGGCCATCCGGTTGAAGCCGCGCGCCAGGCCGCCGAGCTCATCGTCGGTATCCACCGGCAGGCGGACACTCAGATCGCCGCTGCTCATGCGCCGAATGCCGTCATGCAGCGTGTCTACAGGGCTGATGACCAGCAACTGGAAGAAACGGATCAGGATCGCCGTTCCGAGCACCGCCAGCACTACCAGTGCCGCCTGCACGGTGCGCAGCAAATTGGTATCGGCGGTGTAGCTGCGTTCCATCGCCAGGACCAGATCGTTGATGCGACCGACGAAGACCTCCAGTTCGCTGTCAAAGCGGTCGAGTATTACCGACCGCCGGTCGGCCGATTGTTGCAAAAAGTCGACGGCCAGCGGGCGCATTGTCATGCGCCAGGCTTGCTCCACGGCGCTCAGGCGCTGCTGGACGTCGCCATCGCGCGGCGGGGCGAGCGGTCGCGCCGGGTCTCCCTGGCGCAGATCGCGCAATACGTGGTCGAAGCGGTCAAGTTCGGCCACCAGGCGCTGGCCAGCAGCAACTTGCTTGTCCTGCACGTCGAGGCTGCGCGACATCAGGTGGGCAATGCGATACGTACGCATGCGCTGGCTGCCGGCATCGTTGATCGCCGCCGCCACACCCGCCAGTTGCCATGAAAGGTAAAGCGTCATGGCGATGGCCGTCAGGGCCACCAGAAAAAAGGCGACCAGGATTCCGACGATCTTGCGGGACAGCTTGCCGGGCAGAGCGGGCATCGCGAACTTCTTGCTTTCTCGTTTTCGATGTCCGGCACCTTAGCGCCGCGTTGCCAGGAAATGCAAGCAGATGAATCAAAAGTGAAAAAAATGCCCACCGGCATGTGCCGATGGGCAAAGGTCGCTAAAAGGGAGAGAGCATAGCGACGATGGAGACAAACCGGATCAGGCGGCTATTTTTTCGACATGCGCCTGTTTTTCGTAGAGGAACTCGAGCACCGCAGCGCGGTAGTCGATGTAGGCCGGATCGTGCGCCAGGGTCAGACGTTGGCGCGGACGCGGCAGATTGACTTCGAGGATTTCGCCGATGGTCGCCGCCGGGCCGTTGGTCATCATCACGATGCGGTCGGAGAGCAGCACGGCCTCGTCGACATCGTGCGTGACCATCACCGTGGTCGCCTTGGTCGCCTCGCAGATCTTCATCAGCTCGTCCTGCAGCTTGGCGCGGGTCAGTGCGTCGAGGGCGCCGAAAGGCTCGTCCATCAACAGCACCTTGGGTTCCATCGACAGCGCGCGGGCGATGCCGACGCGCTGCTTCATGCCGCCTGAGATTTCATGCGGATACTTGGCGCTGGCGTGATCGAGGCCGACCAGATTGATGGCGGCGGCAGTGCGCTCCTTCAACTTGGCCTTGCCTTCCTTGGCGCCGAAAACGCGCTCGACGGCGAGGTAGACGTTTTCGAAACAGGTCAGCCAGGGCAACAGGCTGTGGTTCTGGAAGACGACCGCGCGCTCCGGGCCGGGGCCACCAATTTCGCGGTCTTCCAGCAGCAGCACGCCGGTCGTCGGAAGCGTCAGGCCGGCGATCAGATTGAGCAGTGTCGATTTGCCGCAGCCGGAGTGGCCAATCAGCGCGATGAACTCGCCTTTTCTGATGGTCAGATCAATGTCGCGCAGGGCGACGAACTTGCCTTTCTTGGTGTCGAAAGTCTGGCCGACACGTTCGATCTGTACGAATTTTTCCATGTCCGGTCTCCTTACGACGATTCTTTGGTCAGCTTCTTGGCCAGCAGGATCAGGCTCTGCTCGAGGATCAGGCCGACGATGCCGATGACGAAGATGGCGATGATGATGTGCTCGACCTTCAGGTTGTTCCATTCGTCCCACACCCAGAAGCCGATGCCGACGCCGCCGGTCAGCATTTCTGCGGCGACGATGACCAGCCAGGCAGTGCCGATGGACAGACGGATGCCGGTCAGGATGTAAGGCAGCACGGCGGGGAAGAGAATCTTGGTGACGACCTTCCATTCCGACAGTGCCAGCACGCGGGCGACGTTGAGGTAGTCCTGCGGCACGCGCTGCACACCTTGGGCGGTGTTCATGATCATCGGCCAGATCGAGCAGATGAAAATGGTGTAGGTCGCCGCCGGGTCGGCTTTCTTGAACACGAGCAGGCCGATTGGCAACCAGGCCAGCGGCGACACCGGGCGCAGCAGGCTGATGATCGGGTTGACCATGTCCGCCAGGAACTTCGAACGGCCGAGGATGAAGCCAAGCGGTATACCAACCACAGCGGCAAAGCCGAAGCCGATGCCGACGCGTTGCAGCGAGGACAGGATATTCCAGCCGATGCCCTGGTCGTTCGGCCCGTTGCGGTAGAACGGGTCGGCAAACAAGACCTTGGCGGCCTCCCAGGTCTGGGCGGGGCCGGGAATGCTGCCGCCTTTCATCGTCGCGACGTACCACAGGCAGAGCAGAATCAACATGCCGAGCGTTGGCGGCAGAACGGCACGCCCGAAGGCCGCCAGCTTTTCGCCGAACGGCGTGCCGGCAACCGGCGCCGGCAGAGTTGCGGTTTTTTCCATTTTTGTTTCCTTGGCCGGTTCGGCGGCGACTTCCGCACCCGGCTTGCTGTGTGTGTTGCGGTCGACCGGCTTTTTGGTGCCGAAATCACCGTCCATCGTCATTGCGCTCATGGCATTTCTCCCAAGCGTTGTTTCGCTGCCATGCCAGCCTGCAGCCGGCATGGCGACTGAATATCAGGCCTTGACCTTGAAGCTGTCGGCGTACTTGGCGGGATCCTTGCCATCCCACACCACGCCGTCGATCAGCTTGCTGGTACGCATCTCGCTCTTGGGCAGGGCAACGCCGGCAGCGGCGGCACCTTGCTTGTAAATGTCGATGCGATTGACCTGCTTGGCCACGGCCAGATAATCCGGATGGCTCTTGAGCAGCCCCCAGCGCTTGTGCTGGGTCATGAACCACATGCCGTCGCTGAGGTAGGGGAAATTCACCATGCCGTCATTGAAGAACTTCATGTGGTTCTTGTCGTCCCAACTCTTGCCCAGGCCATTCTGGTACCGGCCGAGCATGCGGGCGACGATGACTTCAGTATCGGTATTGACGTAAGCCTTCTGGGCGATGGTTTCGGCCGTCTTCTGCTTGTTGGCGATGGAAGCGTCGATCCACTTGCTGGCGTCGAGGATCGCGGCGACCATGGCGCGTGCCGTGTTCGGGTTCTTCTGCACCCATTCGGCAGTGGTTCCGAGAATTTTTTCCGGGTGATCGACCCAGATGTCCTGCGAGGTCACTGCGGTGAAACCGATGCTGTCCATGATCGCGCGGTTGTTCCACGGCTCGCCGACGCAGAAACCGTCCATGTTGCCGACGCGCATGTTGGCGACCATCTGCGGGGGCGGCACGGTGATGGTCTTGACGTCCTTCAACGGGTTGATGCCGTTGGCCGCCAGCCAGTAATACAGCCACATGGCGTGGGTGCCGGTCGGGAAGGTCTGGGCGAAGGTGTACTCCTTTTCCTTCTTGGCGATCAAGGCAGCCAGGCTGGTGCCGTCGGTCGCCCCCTTGTCGCGCATCTGGTTGGAAAGCGTGATCGCCTGGCCATTGTTGTTCAGCGTCATCAAGTTGGCCATGTCCTTCTTCGGTCCGCCGATGCCCAGTTGCACGCCGTAGACCAGGCCGTACAGCACGTGCGCGGCGTCGAGTTCGCCGTTGACCAGCTTGTCGCGCACCGAGGCCCAAGAGGCTTCCTTGGTCGGGATAATTTTGATGCCGTACTTCTCGTCGAACTTCATCACCGAAGCCATGACGACGGATGCGCAGTCGGTCAGCGGGATGAAGCCGATCTTGACTTCCTTCTTTTCGGGGGCGTCGGAACCAGCGGCCCAGGCACCGCTGCGAACGCCGGGGGGTACCATGGACATCAGCGAGGCTCCCAGTGCGGCCGTGACAAAATCACGACGAGAAAAAGACGGCTTGGATTCAGACGGCTTGGATTCCGGCGCCAGTGTGGTGTCTTCCATTGCTTGCTCCTTGATTTCTCGAATCGAAAAACAAAATGGGCGCCGCACCCGCGCCGCAAAGTCGGCAGCACGGATGGACGCCCTTGTCCCGAAAGCCCGATCAGTTCGATCGAACCATTGCCCGGCCGCCATTGACCGTGCGTTTGGGAAGATCTATTGCAATGGTCGTGCCAACCCTGGCTCCAAAGAACTAAGCAATTTTAACTATCTGATTTATTGTACGTTTTGTTTAAGAAAAACGGAGCCTGACCGGAAACCGCCATGCACTGTTGCAGTGCAGCAACCTACATGCCCCGCACAATAACGGGGAATGTCAGAGCAGCACGCGCGCCATGTCGATGACGTCACGCGCCACTTTCGCCATCGTCTGGCCGCGCTCCATGGCCAGCTTGCGCATCGCGTGGTAAGCAGCGTCCTCGTCGATGCCGCGCGCCTTCATCAGCACGCCCTTGGCCTTGTCGACCAGCTTGCGGTCCGAGAGCTTCTGCGAAATCTCGTCGAGTTCGCGGCGCAGCGCCTGCGTGTCCTCGAAGCGGGCCCGCGCCACTTCAACAATCGGTTTGATGCGCCGCGAATCCAGGCCATCGACGATGTAGGCCGAAACGCCCGCCCTGACAGCATCGCGGATGGTTGCCTGACCGTCTTCCTGGGTAAAAATCACGACCGGACGCGGCATGTTCTTGTTCATTGCCGCCAGATTTTCCAGCGTGTCGCGGCTCGGGCTTTCGGTGTCGATCAGGATCACGTCGGGCTGAAGTTTTTCAACTTCGGCCGTCAGATTCTCCGAACCGGCCAGGATGGCGGCTACCTGATAGCCGGCAAGCGCCAGCCCGGCGCAAATTTCCCCGGCCCGCGAGCGGGATTCGTCAATGACTAGTACGGTCAGCATGAAATTGCTTTAAGCAAACTCCGAACCAGCCAGTTTCAAGGCTGCGTCTGCCATTGCCTTGATGACGATCTCTTCCTCGCCGATTGCGCCACTCAATGAAAATCGCACATCCGGATGGGTCGACCGCAACTGGGCCAACATTTCCGGTACATCACGCCTCAGATGACCGCCCTGCGCGATGAACATCGGCACCACCAGGATGTTCGCAGCACCGGCTGCAACCAGCGTAGCGGCGCACTCGGCCAGATTTGGCGCCATGAATTCCAGAAATGCCAGTTCGACAGGGGTACTACCCGCCTGCTGGCGAATCGCCGCCTGGACACGGCGCAAGGGCACAGCCCATTCCGGGTCACGGGCGCCGTGGGCAAAGAGGATTAGGGCAGTCGTCATGGCGGCTTTCGGTTCGTTGGACAAGCTTGCCGGCACCCACTTGGCCCCGGAACAGGCGCCATGATAAAACAGGCGCCCGCAATATCGCAGGGCCCGTGGTCATCACGCGCCATCCCAGTGGCGGCAGCAACTCGTCTACGACCGTCCGCCATTCGCCGGCGAGCAGAACCAGAACTTGTTGCCTTCGCTGTCGAGAAAGCTGCCCACATAAAAATCGCCATAGACCTGCACTTCGTTGGCGATCGTGACGCCCCTAGCGCGCAAGGCCTCCTGGGTGGCCGGTGCGTGCTCGGTGGCCAGGGTGACCCGGGGATTCGGCTGCTCGGTCGGCGCCGCCCAGTCCGGCTTGAGCATCAGGATTACCTGGCCGAGTTGCCAGCCAACCTGCTCCGCCCCCTCGAAAGCCGGCTCGAGACCGAGTATCTCCCGATAGAAGCGGTTCGCCCGCTCAAGTTCGGTCACCGACACGGCAACGACCTTGACCCGCTGGATACCGAGGGGTGGCAAGTTGTCAGACATGAGGCACCTCCGCACAATCGACAGAGAATGGCCGATCCATGCCACCACCGATCAAGCAGCGCACTGGATCGCCGATACTCCAGTGGACTGCCCGGCGCGTATTAGATTCCGGAATTCGGCAGTTCGGCGAATGGCGCCAGCGAAACCAGCCTGGTGTTGCCCTAACCGAGCAATTTGAGCAACAAAATCAGGTTGACCGCGAGCGACGCGGCGGCAACGATTTTCCACAGCATCAGCGTATTGCGCTGCACCAGCGGCCGCCGGCCCGGCGCAGCAACCGGGCGGCTGGCCCCGCGTTCGAGCGCCAGCAGGAATTCCTCGGCGGTCTCGAAACGGTCCTTGGCTTCGCGCGCCACCGCCTTGAGCAGGATGTTTTCGAGCCAGCCGGGGATTTCCGGACGCCAGCGCGCCGGGCGGGCCGGTTCGCCGAATTTCGGGGTCTGAAAGGGCTCGATCTCGCCGTAGGGGTATTTGCGCGTGAGCAGGTAATAAAGCGTCACGCCTGCCGCGTAGAGGTCGAACGCAGGATTCGGCAGCGCCCCCTGGAACAGCTCGGGTGCCATGTACGACGGCGTGCCGGCCTGGCCGACAGGCTCGTCCGCCTTGCGCTCGCCCAGGCTGAGCGCAACGCCGAGATCGAGGATGCGCAGCACGCCGTCCTGTCCGAGATGGACATTGTCGGTCTTGATGTCGCGATGCACGATGTCGAGGCGGTGCAGCGCCGCGATACCCTTGAGCAGTGCAATGCCGAGCCGCACCACCTCGCCGGCCGGGAAATGCTGGTCGGCGTCGAGCCGCGCCTGCAGCGTGGCGCCGGGATGCCAGGTCATCAGGTAATAGAGGCAGCTCTGCTCTTCGGCCGGTACGACTTGCGGGAAAAAGGGCGACACCACCCGCCGGGCCCGCCATTCTTCCATCAGCAATGCCGCCGCGGCGCCGGCATCGCCTTCCATGACCGGCTGCAGGGTCTTGAGCACCAGCTGCTGCCCGCTGCGCAAATTGCGCACACGGTAGAGCAGCGTTTCCCGAGCATCGTGCAGCACTTCCTCGACGATCATGCCGTCGATTTCATGGCCGACCTTCAAACGATGCGGCAGCGGCAGGCTGGCCACAGTTTCCAGGCTGTCGCGCAGGCTGGCGCACGGCAAGCCCAGCACGTCGACGACGACCGCCGTCGCATTGTCGTGCCCGCCCTGCGCCAGCGCCAGGCTGGTCAAGGCGGTCGCGGCAGCCTGCGGCTCGGGGTGGTCGAGCAGCACTTCGGCTATCAGCGCATCGGGCAGGACGCCCCATATGCCATCGGAAACGAGGAGGAAACGATCATCGACGGCCAGATCGCCGTCGGCAAAATCCATCAACACGCGCGGGTCGAGGCCAATGGCGCGCGACAGCACGTTGTTCAGCTCAGGGTGCTCCCAGGTGTGATCGACGGTCAATGCGGACAGCCGACCTTCCTGCAGGCGATAAATGCGGCTGTCGCCGATATGGGCGGTGTAATAGCGTCGACCGCGCAGGACGACGACAGAAAGCGTCGTCGCCATGCCGGCCAGCTCGGCATTACGGCTGCCTTCGGCGATCACCCAGCGATTGAGCGCGGTGGTCACCGTTTCGATGGCGCGCGGCACGCCCCAGGTGTCGGGCGTCGCGAAATAATCCGAGAGCAGGCCGCGCACCGTGTATTCGGCCGCCTCGCGCCCGCCCTTGTGGCCGCCGATGCCATCGGCGACGGCAGCGATGATGCCCTTGTTTTCGAGCTCCTGCCCTTCGGGCGTGGCGATGCCGCAGTAATCCTCGTTGCGTTCGCGCGGGCCGGTCAGCGAAGAATGGCCGACGGCGAACTGCAGGCGGTTTGTCTGCGGTTTTTCCATAGTCCGGAGTCTACCTCGCACCCAGCCCGCCTGCCGTGCGCGACATCAGGTGCGCACGAGCTTTTCGTACTGTCCGGTCAGACCGTCCATCACTTCGAGGATGCGCTCGCTGGTCGTCGCCACGTTGCGGGCTGCGACTTCCCGATTGCGCTCCTGGCCGTTCAGCGCCTGCTTGAAGAACAGCCATTGGGTATTGGCCAGTTCCAGTTCGGTGCGAATTTCGGCGGTGTTCTGCGGCGCCGCATTCAGCTCGGACAGCGCCGCGACGAAATCGCGCCGGGCTGCCTCCTGCTCCTTTCTGAGCGTCTCGGCAGCGACGCCGGACTGTTCGAACAGGAAGCATTTGGCCATGCGCTGCGACAGCATGCGCTGGCGACCGGAAATATTCACCAGATGACCGGCACTGCTCGCCGCCTGTTTTTCGTAGAGACCGGTCAACGCATGAGCGGCGCGCAAGGTCTTCTCGGATTCGGCCAGCACCAGCTGGGCATTTTCCGGCGTGCGCGGCTTGCCCAGCACTTCGCGATAGCTGGCCCACACCTTGTCGAGGTCGGCCAGTGCCACCTGGATCGCCTCGGTCGGCGCCAGCGTCTTCAGCTCGGCCAGTTGCGCCTCGAACAGCTTGCGCGACTGCTCGAGCAGGCTGCCCGCCTTGTCCGGCATGACGCCCGCCGTCTGCATCGCAAACGCCTTGGCCATCCTTTGCGACAGCATGCGCTGGCGGCCGGCCTTGTTGATCGCCGCGCCGATGCTCAGACTGCCCTTGCCCGCCTCGGCGGCGAAAACCGCCGGAATGAACAGGGCTGCTGCGGTCGACACCAAAAATTGCCTTCTTTTCATTGTTTTCTCTCTGTCGGGATCTCGGATTCAGATCTTGGCGGTCGTCAGGTGGCTGGCGCCCCAGGTCGTGCGCCAGCGGGTCTTGACGCCGGTCAGGCCGACCAGGGCCAGCACGGCGAGGCCGGCGAAGATCAGGAAACCGACCTGGTAGCTGCCGGTCATCTGCTTCGAGTAGCCGAGGCTGGAGGCCAGGTAGAAGCCGCCGACGCCGCCGGCCATGCCGACGAGACCGGTCATGACGCCGATTTCCTTCTTGAAGCGCTGCGGCACCAACTGGAACACGGCACCGTTGCCCATGCCGAGCGAAAGCATGGCGCAGACGAAAACGACCAGCGCCATCCAGGCTTCCGGCAGGCCGAAGCTGACGATGGCCAGGAAAATGGCGGCGAAGATGTACATTACCGTCAGCGACTTGACGCCGCCAACGCGGTCGGCCACGTTGCCGCCGATCGGGCGTACCAGCGAACCGGCGAAGACGCACCCAGCGGTGAAGAAGCCCGCCATCTTGGGGTCGAGGCCGTACTGGGTGTTGAAGTAGATGACCAGCGACGAGGCGAGGCCGACGAAACCGCCGAAGGTGACCGAGTAGAAGAACATGAACCACCAGGCATCCTTGTCCTTGAGCACCTTGAGGTACTCGGCCAGGGTCTTGGGCGGCGGCGCGTCCGGCGCGTCCTTGGCCATGAAGACGAAGGCGATCAGCACGATGACCAGCGGAATCAGCACGATGCCGAAGACGTTGGTCCAGCCGAAGGCGGCGGCCAGGCCTGGGGCAAACAGCGCGGCGAGCGCGGTGCCGGAGTTGCCGGCGCCGGCGATACCCATCGCCGTGCCCTGGTGCTCGGCCGGATACCAGCGCGAGGCGAGCGGCAGCGCGGCGGCGAAGGAGGCGCCGGCGACGCCGAGGAAGAGGCCGAGGACCAGCACTTCGCCGTAGGAATGGACGCCGACCAGCCAGGCATAGAGCATGGCGCCGATGACGACGACCTGGCCGATGATGGCCGCCTTCTTGGGCGACAGCCGATCGACCAGAATGCCCATGACGATGCGCAGCAGCGCCCCGGCCAGCACCGGGGTGGCTACCATCAGACCTTTTTCGGCATGGCTGAGGCCAAGATCCTTGGCGATGCCCACGCCGAGCGGGCCAAGGATGACCCAGACCATGAAGGCGAGGTCAAAGTAAAGGAAGGCGGCCAGCAACGTGGGCGTATGGCCGGCCTGGAGGAATGATTTCTTGTCCATTTTGCGAACTTTCTAGAGGTTGACCGCTGCGATCAGGCAGCGAGGAAGACGTCGCCGCCTTCCACCTTGACTTCGAACTTCTTGCACGAGCCGACATCCGGCGCCACAGCCTGGCCGTCTTCCAGGCCAAGGTTCCAGCCATGCAGCGGACAGGTCACTCGCTTGCCGTGCACGATGCCCTGCGACAGCGGGCCGCCCTTGTGCGGGCATTTGTCGTGCAGGGCAAAGACTTCGTCTTCTGAAGTGCGGAAGATGGCGATCTTGCCGCGCTCCGGCCAATGCACGACGCGCGAACCCAATTGCGGGATGTCTTCCAGCTTGCAGATCAGTTTCCAGTTGCTCATGTTGTTCTCTCGTAATCGGGTTATCAGGCTTCGACCTTGATCGGAATGAACTGCTTGATGGCATCGCCTTCGCGGCTGGTCTGCCACGGATCGCGCGCATCCTTCAGCGAGTCGAGCAGGCGCTGGTGGTAGGCCTTGCGCCCTTCTTCGTCTTCAAGGATCTTGCTCTTGATGTAGTCGAGGCCGACGCGCTCCAGATAGTGGCAGGTGCGCTCGAGGTACCAGCCTTCCTCGCGGTAGAGTTGCAGAAAGGCGCCGGAGTATTCCATGACTTCTTCGTCGGTCTTGACCTTGCACAGGAACTGCGCGACTTCGGTCTTGATGCCGCCGTTGCCACCGATGTACAGCTCGTAGCCGGAATCGACGCCGATCACCCCGACATCCTTGATGCCGGCTTCGGCGCAATTGCGCGGGCAACCGGAAACGGCGAGCTTGACCTTGTGCGGCGAGTACATGTCGAACAGCATTTTTTCCAGCTTGACGCCCATGTCCATCGAACGCTGGGTGCCGAAGCGGCAGTGCTCGGCGCCGACGCAGGTCTTCACGGTACGGATCGACTTGCCGTAGGCGTGGCCCGAGACCATGCCGGCAGCGTTGAGGTCGGCCCACATCAGCGGCAGGTCTTCCTTCTTGACGCCGAGCAGGTCGATGCGCTGACCACCCGTGACCTTGACGGTCGGCACGTGGTATTTCTCGGCGGCATCGGCGATGGCGCGCAGCTCGTTCGGCGTCGTCAGGCCGCCCCACATGCGCGGCACGACCGAGTAGGTGCCGTCCTTCTGGATGTTGGCGTGGGCGCGCTCGTTGATGAAGCGCGATTGCGGATCGTCCTTGGCTTCGTGCGGATGCGACGAGATCAGGTAGTA
>JAEUOH010000110.1 GCA_016790845.1 Dechloromonas sp. | reverse complement strand
CGACCGCGGCCCCGGCATTCCCGAAGGCGAAGCAGAGCGCCTGAAACGCCCCTTCACCCGCCTCGACAGCGCCCGCAGCAACGCCACCGGCACCGGCCTCGGCCTCGCCATCGTCGAACGCATCGCCCGCCTGCATGACGGCCAGCTCAACCTCTTGCCCAACCCCGGTGGCGGGTTACTGGCACGGCTGGTGATTCCGTTGAAGACAAACTAACCGCTTGCCTTCAAGCCACAGGCTCACTCTTTTGGCGGCCCCAGCTTTGTCTCCAGATCGTTCAGAAACTTGCTGAGCGCCGAAGACAGGGCCAGCGAAAGGGAATACCCAAAAGACTCGGAGGTTGCCGCCCATGCAAGGCCCGCTGACCCCTCGCCGGCGTAATGCCGTCTATACAACTCGCCGGTGCTGTCGCTGACTTTCACTACCAGCGAAACCTGCCCTGTATAAGAAAAATACATGTCGCAAAAGACATTCAGCACCTCTCCAGAAATCACGATGGTACCGGCCTCGGCAATATCCTTGGGCGCGCCGGTAACTACCGTAAAGCCACGATTCTGCAGTTCCAGGTTGAGCGCCTGCGTCACCCATTCGGTTACGCTGTTTTTTGCAATCACATCGGCTGTACGCATCCCGTAGCCATTGCGCACTGTCCCGACCATAGCCTTCTCGGTCCGCTCGTCGCGAAACTGGAGCAACTGGATTTTCGGCTCGCGAGCTTCGGCCTTGGCGACCTTGACAGGCGCCGTCTTGGCCTCGCCGTCCGGAGCCGGCGGGTAGACGAGCGTCGCCTCCCGGGTGCCAAATGCACAGCCCGCCAGCAACACCGCACTGATGAGACATGACAAATACCGGAGATGCCAATTGGCAAATTTCATGATCCTCTCCCAAACTCCATCGGCCTCAGGTGCCGATTCATTAGCCAAAGTACTTAAAGCGACTAAATATTGGTCTTTTGAGGAAAGTATGAACTTCGAAACAAGCTGTCTCGTTGACCGCCGTCAAGAAGCAGGTTCAGGCGGCTAGCGGAAAGCTGGCCAGCACCTCATAGCCCGAGCCTTTGCTCGAAAGACGCGACTGCACCAGCACGAACGATCCACAGTAAAAGGCCAGCGCATTTGTTGCAGGCAACGCGACATCGAAGCGGGCGAGCTTGCGCACCAGCGTTACATGGGGCGCGAATGGCCGCTTGCCATCTGCGACTGCAAAACCGGCCGCCAGCAGACGTTTTGACAAGGCACCCGCGAGGTCGAGAAGCGCGGGTGGCGAAACGCAGCCGGCCCAGAACAGGCGGTTGTGCTGCCAAATACCGAAGCGATCCAGCGCCAGCTCGAAGGCCCTGGCATCAATTTCACCGGCTACCCGTTGCAGTTCCGGCAAATGCTCGACGGCGACGTCGCCAAGAAAAGCAAGCGTCAGATGGATGGTTTCAAAGCGGGTTGGGCGGCCGCCGGCGGCTTGCGCGTAATCTGCGGCGATGCCCGCCAGTTGCCGGGCAACCGTTTCCGGCGGCCACAGCGCGAAAAAACACCGCGCCGTCTCCGGACGCGACGGCCGCTGGGTGCTGTCAGCCGACACGCTCGACGAGCACGACCGCCTGCGCCTCGATGGCCTCCTGGCGGCCGAGGTAGCCGAGCTTTTCGTTGGTTTTGCCCTTGATATTTACGGAATCGAGCGAAATTCCGAGGTCGACCGCAACATTCGCGACCATCGCCGCCGCGTGTGGGGCCAGCTTCGGCTGCTGGGCAATGATCGTCGCGTCGACATTCACCGGCCGCCAGCCGCGCTCGGCCAGCAGCGCAACGGCGCCACGCAGCAGCACCCGGCTGTCGGCGCCCTTGTAGCGCGGGTCGGTGTCCGGGAAATGCCGCCCGATGTCGCCCAGAGCCACGGCGCCGAGCAGCGCATCAGTAATGGCATGCAGCAACGCGTCGGCGTCGGAGTGCCCGAGCAGGCCCGTTTCGTGGGGAATCTCGACGCCGCCGAGGATGAGTTTGCGGCCTGCGACCAGCCGATGCACGTCGTAGCCCTGCCCGACCCGGAAATTCATTTGCGCCCTCTCAATATCATCGCCGCCAACGCCAGATCGGCCGGATAGGTCACTTTCAGATTGGTGGTGTCGCAGCGCACCAGCCTGGGTTGCAGACCGAGCGCTTCGATGGCGCCCGCTTCGTCGGTGACGGCGCGGCATTTTTCCAGCGCCTCGCGCAGCAGACCGTAGCGGAACATCTGCGGTGTCTGCGCCTGCCACAGGCCGTCGCGTGGTTCGGTGGCGGCCACGCGCTGCGCGCCATCGGCCCGCTTCAACGTATCGGCGACCGGCACGGCGAGAATGCCGCCGACCGGATCGTCGGCCAGTTCGTCGATCAAGGCGGCGAGCATGGCGCCGCTAAGGCAGGGTCGGGCGGCATCGTGTACCAGGATCCAGTCGTCGTCGGCCGCCACCATCGCCGCCGCCTGCAGGCCGTTGCCGACGCTGTCGGCGCGCGTGGCGCCGCCGCAGCGCAAGGTTTCGAGCTTGGGCCCGAGGTCCGACCAGTCGTAAGTGCGCCATTCGGCATCGTCCGGCGCCAGCACTACCCACACGCGCTCGATGTCCGGACAGGCAGCCAGTGCCGCCAGCGTATGATGGATCAGCGGGCGGCCGAGCAGGCTCAGATATTGTTTTGGCTTCTCGGCGCCGAAGCGCGACCCGCTGCCGGCAGCGGGAACGATTGCGAAATGTCTTGGCATGGCTTAATTTTACTGAATAAAGGCCGCAGAAAGAGAAACCATGAGCTTCGTCGCCCCGGAACTGGCCGTCCCCGTCGAGGCCTTTGCCACCGCGCTGGGCATCGGCCTGCTGGTCGGCATGGAACGCGAGCGCCGTCCCGATTCGGCGGCCGGCTTGCGCACCTTCGCGCTGGTTTCCATGCTCGGCTGCCTGTGCGCGCTGCTCGGTGAGAAGGCGGGCGGGCCGTGGATGCTGGCGGCCGGCCTGCTGGTGATTTCGCTGGCGATGGTCGCCTCCAACTTTTCGGCGCGGCAGGAGGAGCAGTATCGCGGCTTCACGTCGGAAGCGGCGATCATCGTCACCTACGGGCTCGGCGCTGCGGTCTGGTATGGCTATGCGACGCTGGCCGTGATGCTAGGCATCACCACCACCATCCTGCTTTATTTCAAGGCGGAACTGCGCAACCTGAGCGAGCGCCTGACGACACGCGACATCAATTCCATCCTGCAATTCGCGGTCCTCTCGCTGGTCATCCTGCCGATTCTGCCGAATCAGGATTTTGGACCGTACAACGCCATCAACCCGCGCCAGGTGTGGTGGATGGTGGTGCTGATTTCCGGCCTCGCGCTGGCCGGCTATATGGCGCTGCGCATCATCGGTGCCCACCACGGCGCGGCGGTGCTGGGCATTTTCGGCGGTCTGGCGTCGTCGACCGCAACTACCATGATGTTCTCGCGCCACGCCGCCACACATGGAGATCTCGTTCGGGTGTCAGCCATTGTCATCCTGATCGCCAACGTGATGGTGATGATCCGGCTCGGGCTGGTCGCCGCCGTCGTCGCGCCCCATCTGGTAACGCCAGTTGCAATCGTTTTTGCCTGCGGCATCGTGCCGGGCGTGGCGATCGCACTTTACGGCTGGCGGATGCTCGGCGCCGACGGCGAGCTGCCGATGCCGGAAGTGAAGAACCCGACCGAACTGCGCATCGCCCTCTCCTTCGGCCTGCTCTACGCACTGGTGCTGCTCGCCTCCGCCTGGTTGCAGGACATCGCCGGCGACAAGGGCCTTTTCATCGTCGCCCTCGCCTCGGGCCTGACCGATGCCGATGCGAGCGTACTTTCGACGCTGCGCCTGTTCAATCTCGAAACCATCCCCGGCCACCA
>JAEUOH010000080.1 GCA_016790845.1 Dechloromonas sp. | reverse complement strand
GCAGCTGAGCGCCATGCCGGCCAGCGCCTTGCCGACCTCGCGCGCCTCGCCTTCGATGGCGTCGCCGAGGATCAGCGGCGTGATGCCGAGCCGGCTGGCTTCGGCCGCCGCCGCTTGCAGCATCTGCCGCGGGCTGGCGACGAGGCGGAATTCGCTGCGCGCCAGCCGCGGGTCGCCCGGCTTCGGCGTTTCCAGCGCGCCGGATGCTAGCCGCGCGCGCAGTTCAGCGGGGATGGCGATGCCGTGGAAATCGAGCACCTTCAGCGCGTCGACCGCTGTAGTCGGGTCGCCGACCGTCGGGCCGGAGGCGATCACCGCCGGGTCGTCGCCCGGCACGTCGGAAATCGCCAGCGTCAGCACGCTGGCCGGCCACGCTGCCGCCGCCAGCCGCCCGCCCTTGATCGCCGACAGGTGCTTGCGCACGCAATTGATCTCGCCGATGCTCGCCCCCGAGCGGAGCAAGGCCTTTGTGATTGTGCGCTTTTCGGCCAGCGTAATGCCGGCTGCCGGCGCCGCGAGCAGTGCCGAACCGCCACCGGAAATCAGCGCCAAGACCCGGTCTGTCGCGGTCAACCCGGAAATCTTGCCCAAAATGCGCGCCGCCGCCGCTTCGCCCGCCGCATCCGGCACCGGGTGCGCCGCCTCGACAATCTCGACGCGCTGGCAGGGCACGCCGTGGCCGTAACGCGTCACCACCAGCCCGTCGAGCGGCCCCGACCAGTGCTCCTCGACCGCCCGTGCCATCGCCGCCGAGGCCTTGCCGGCGCCGATCACAATCAGCCGTCCGCCATCATCCGGCGGCACATGCGGCGGCACGCACAGCGCCGGATCGGCCGCCGCGATGGCGGCGTCGAACAGGTGGCGGAGAATCTCGCGCGGGTTCATCTGGGCAGCCAGCCAAGGCCCGCCTCGGTCGTCGTCAGCGGTTTGTATTCACAACCGACCCAGCCGTCGTAGCCAAGCCGGTCGAGCAGGCCGAACACGAAGGGGTAATTGATCTCGCCGCTGCCCGGTTCGTGGCGGCCGGGGTTGTCGGCAATCTGAACATGGCCGATGCGGTGGATGTTGGCTTCCAGCGTGCGCGCCAGATCGCCGGCGATGATCTGCGCGTGGTAGATGTCGTATTGCAATTTCACATTGCTGCGGTCGACCGCCGCCAGCAGGCGAAAACCCTTGGCCACGTCGTCCAGCCAGTAACCGGGCATGTCGATGCGGCTGTTAATTGGCTCGATCATCACCGTGGCGCCGATGGTGGCAAAACGGTCGGCGGCGAAGCGCAGGTTGGCGACATAGGTCGCCTCCAGTTCGGCCTCGTCATATCCCGCCGGCCGCAGCCCGGACAGGCAATGCACGCGCGAGCAGTCGAGCACCATCGCGTAGCCCAGCGCCTGCTCGACACTCTCCGCGAACTCGCCCTGACGGTGCGGCAAACAGGCAAGACCGCGCTCGCCGGCCGCCCAGTCGCCCGCCGACAGGTTGAACAGCACCTGTTCGAGATCGTTGGCGCGCAGCCAGTCCGCGATGTCGGATGCCGGATGCTCATAGGGGAAAAGATATTCGACACCCTTGAACCCCGCCACCGCAGCCCGCTTGAAGCGCTCGTGAAAGAGCACGTCGGTGAACAGAAAACTGAGATTGGCGGCGAACTTTGGCATGGCAACGACAGTCTGCAAGTTGGACTCGTCAGTATAATCCGCGCACTTCATGGAGGAGAGCAACATGAGCGAAACTCAACAAGATAGCGAACGCAAGGGCAACCGCCTTTCCAAAATCGTCACCCGCACCGGTGACGCCGGCACCACCGGCCTCGGCGACGGCAGCCGCACGACCAAGGACAGCCTGCGCATCGACGCCATCGGCGAAGTCGACGAGTTGAATTCCGGCCTCGGCGTGCTGCTCTGCGAAGACCTGCCCCATTCGGTGCAGGCTGCGCTGCTCGACATCCAGAACGACCTCTTCGATCTCGGCGGCGAGCTTTGCATGCCGGGCTACGAAATCATCAAGGACGTTCAGGTCAGCCGCCTCGAAGCCCTGGCCGAGGAATTCAACGCCAACCTGCCGATGCTCAAGGAATTCATCCTGCCCGGCGGCACCCGCGCCGCCGCGCTGGCCCACCTCAGCCGCACCGTCTGCCGCCGCGCCGAGCGCGCGATGGTCAAGCTGCACAACGCAGAACCCATCCCCGAGGCCGGCCGCCGCTACATCAACCGCCTCTCCGACCTGTTGTTCATCCTCGGCCGCCTGCTCAATCGCGCCGGCGGCCGTGGCGACGTGCTGTGGCAAAAAGGGAAGACCGCCACATGAGCGCCTGCGTCATCGGTCACATCACCGTCAAGGATGAAGAAAAGTGGGCGGAATACCGCGCCCAGGTACCGGCCACCCTCGCCCCGTGGGGTGCCGAACTGCTCTTTCGCGGGCAGCGCGCCGGCATCCTCGCCGGCCAGCATGAGCATGTCGACACCGTCGTCATCCGCTTTCCCGATGCCGACACCGTCGACGCCTGGTACGACTCCCCGGAATACCAGGCACTGATCCCGCTTCGCCAGCAAGCCGCCGATCTCGATCTCATCGTCTTCGCCGACTGAAACGGCGTTTGGGCGGCGCCCTCTACCCGAGACGGCACCGCCCCGGTAAGCTCTCCGGCACCCCTGCCCGGAGCCGTGCCATGAACCTGCCCAGCCTGTCCACCCTGTCGCTCAGCCTCGATCAGGGCATCGCCGAAATCCGCCTCAACCGGCCGGACAAATCGAACGCGATGAACGACGCCATGTGGCAGGAAATTCGCCAGGCTGCCGACTGGGTCGACGCGACGCCGGAAGTACGTGTCGCAATCCTCAGCGGCGAGGGCCGGAACTTCTGCGCCGGCATCGACCTCGCCATGCTCGGCGGCATCCAGCAACGCATCGCCCACCCCGACGGCGCCCGCAGCCGCGAAATGCTGCGCCGCCTGATCCTCGATCTGCAGGACTGCCTGAGCAGCATCGAACGCTGCCGCAAACCGGTGCTCGCCGCCATCCAGGGCGCCTGCGTCGGCGGCGCCCTGGATCTCGTCACCTGCTGCGACATGCGCTACGCGGCGGCGGACGCCGTCTTCTCGGTCAAGGAAATCGACCTCGCCATGGTCGCCGACGTCGGCACCTTGCAACGACTGCCGCGCCTGATCGGCGAAGGCATGGCGCGCGAACTGGCCTACACCGGCCGCAATGTCGACGCCGAAGAAGCGGCGGCGCTCGGCCTGGTCAACCGCGTTTTTGCCTCTCCAGAGGCGTTGACCGCAACCGTCCGCGAAATCGCCCAAACCATCGCTGCCAAATCTCCCATCGCCGTACGCGGCCTGAAGGAAGTGATGAACTACAGCCGCGACCACTCGGTCGCCGATGGCCTCAACTTCGTTGCGACATGGAACGCGGCGTTGCTGCTGTCCAATGACCTGAACGAAGCCGTCACCGGACAGCGCGAGCGACGCATACCGCGGTTTTCTGACTAAGGCCACACGTTGACCAAGTAATCGACGTCTTTTGCCGGGGCCGACAGTGCCAATGATCAGCCAATGGCCGAATGCCATATTCCCAACCGGCCGGAAGACATAATCAGACGACTCAACGATTGCCTGAAGTCATCGGTTGGAAGCACCGCTCTGCTAAGCTAGGGCACCATTCCCAGAAATAATGTGCGGACTGCGGCCAGATTGAGGCTGCCTGTTCCCCTCGGTGCCTATGATGATCAAATTCAAACTATCGACATCCGCAATTCGGACTGTCCTGGTGTCCGCCATTGCCGCAGTTACCTTGGTCAGCGCGCTCGCCAGTGCAGCCGAGCGCCCGCGCGTCGGTCTGGTTCTGGGCGGTGGTGGCGCCCGGGGTGCAGCGCATATCGGCATTCTTGAAGTCCTGAGGGAAAACCGGATTCCCGTCGATTGCGTGGCCGGCACCAGCATGGGGGGTCTGGTGACCGGTGCCTTTGCTGCCGGCCTGAGTCCCGATGAAATGCTGGAGGCCATGGGAGCTGCCGACTGGCGAGCAATGTTCAACGACAACCCCCCCATCAACGAACTGAACCCGCGCATCAAATATCAGTCCCGGCGCTTCATTCCAGGCACCGAAGTGGGCATGACCAAAGAGGGCGCACAGGCGCTTCCTGCCGTCGTTCAGGGACAGAAGGTCAAGCTGTTCATCAATCGTCTGGTGCGTAGCCAGTATGGCGAACCGCTGATCGAGAAAATGCCGATCCCGGTTTCGATCATCGCGACCGACCTGGTGACCGGCGACAAGGTGGTCTTCCGGGATGGCAGTCTGACGCAGGCGATGCGTTCCACGATGTCGGTGCCCGGCCTGATGGCGCCCGTGAGGAACGGCGAGCAGCTTCTGGTCGACGGCGGCCTGGTCGACAACGTGCCGATCGATGAAGTACGCAATCGGTGCAACCCCGATGTCGTCATTGCGGTCAACGTTGGCTCGCCCCTGATGAAAGCAAATGAGATTGGCGGGATTCTTACGATAGCCGGTCAGATGATCAATATCCTGACCGAGCAGAATGTGACCCGGTCACTCGCCACGCTTAAACCTTCTGACATCTACATCAAGCCGGATCTCGACGGCATATCGGCAGCGGAATTCAGTCGATATGCCGAAACCGCCAAACGGGGAAGGGCTGCGGCCGAAGCATTGCTGCCTCGATTGAAATCCCTGAGTGTCAGCGAGACGCAGTACCAGGACTGGCTGGCCAAGGTGACCCCGGTACGTGGCAATCTGCCAGTGGTGGACGAGGTCCAGATCGCCGGCTTGAAGCGGGTCAACCCCGCGTACCCTGATCGCTATCTGAAACATTACGACGACAAACCTGTGGATGTCGACCGGATCGACAAGGACATGGGTCTCATCTATGGCGATGGGCTTTACGACAACGTGGACTTCGCGCTGCTTTCCACCCGTGACCGTAACATCCTGCGCGTCACACCGTTGGAAAAGGAATTTGGGCCGGATTACATGCGTTTCGGCTTCAACCTCAATGCAGTTTCCAACAGCCCGTCGACGTTCAACGTGCGGGCCGCCTACCAACGAACCCTGATCAACAGCCTGGGTGGCGAATGGCTAGCCGGGGTACAAGTCGGCAACGATAACGGCGTATTTGCGGAATACTATCAGCCGCTCGACGCTGAACGTCTTTTCTTCCTGGAGCCCAAATTCAGCTATATGCGCGGGCCGCTGGACATCTTCCAGAACAACATGCGAGTGGCCGAATACCGGGTTGAGCAGACCAAGCTGGAATTGATGGCAGGAATCAACGTCGGTTTGTGGGGGCCAGTGTCGGTGGGGTGGTCGGAATACTACCGCAATGCAGACCTGGAGATCGGGACACCCACAACCAGCAACGCGGCCGTGCATTATCACGGCTTTCTGGCCAAAATGGACTTCGATCAGTTCGACCACCTGTACGACCCAACGCATGGTTGGGCGGCGCGTGGAAGTTACTTTTATGCCGCCGGGGACGGCTATGACAAGGCCGAACTGGATCTACGTGCGGCAGAAAGTTATGGCGACTACATCCTCCACGGGCGAATTCGCGGCGCCGGCTCTTTTACCGGCACCTTGCCGTTCTACAACGCAGTGGCCCTGGGCGGATTCCTGAATCTATCCGGTTTTGCCCGCAACCAGATCATCGGCGAATCGCTGGCCTACGGCAACGTAAGGCTTGAAAAGATCGTTGGACGCCTGCCGGCCGGCTTGCGTGGTGACATGCGTGTCGGGTTCGCACTGGAAGGCGGAAGGGTCAATGGGCTTTATACCGAAACCGAACTGAATGGCTGGCAAAGCTCGGTATCGGTCTATGCCGGTGGAGAAACCCCGGTCGGGATGGTCTATGTTGGTTACGGCTATTCGCCAAATGGCCTCAACAATTTCTACCTTTTCGTCGGAACTCCGTAATGATTGTCCGATACCAGTCCGGCATTCTGTATTACGGCGGGCTTGCTTCTCGTCGTCGATTGGGATTCCTGCCCTGCCAACAGGTCGCCATGCAAACGCGCGGCGGGTGATAAGACCGATGGTCTGAGAACGTCGAAGGCCCGACAAGTCGAGCCTTCGAACCCCTCGCCCTTTTGGGTGGCCAGCCCGTATTACTCAGCCGCCTCCGCCACTCGCCGTGTGCGTACTGCGGCCGCAAGCTGCTCCAGCACCTTCACGCTGTCGTCCCAGCCGATGCAGGCGTCGGTAACGCTCTGGCCGTAGGTCAGCGGTTTTTCAGGAATGATGTCCTGGCGGCCTTCGACGAGGTGGGATTCGACCATGACGCCGACGATCCGCTCCTCGCCCGCCGCCAGTTGCGCGGCGACGCTGTCGCTGACTTCCATCTGCAGCTTGTACTGCTTGCGGCTGTTGCCATGCGAGAAGTCGACCATCAGCCGGGCGGCGAGGCCGGCCTTGGCGATTTCGGCGCAGGCGGCGTCGACGCTGGCGGCGTCGAAATTCGGCTCCTTGCCGCCACGCAGGATCACGTGGCAATCCTCGTTGCCCATCGTGGACACGATGGCGGTATGACCGGACTTGGTCACCGACAGGAAGTGGTGTGGGGAATTCGCCGAACGGATGGCGTCGACCGCAATGCGCATGTTCCCGTCGGTGCCGTTCTTGAAGCCGACGGGGCAAGACAGCCCGGAGGCGAGTTCGCGGTGCACCTGCGACTCGGTGGTACGGGCGCCGATGGCCCCCCAGGAAATCAGGTCGGCGGTGTATTGCGGGGTGATGGTGTCGAGGAATTCGGTGGCGCAGGGCAGGTCGAGTTCGTTGATTTCGAGCAGGATGCGCCGTGCCAGGCGAATGCCTTCGTTGATTCGGAAGGTGTTGTCGAGCCGCGGGTCGTTGATCAGGCCTTTCCAGCCGACGGTGGTGCGCGGCTTTTCGAAATAGACGCGCATCAGGATGACGAGATCGTCGGCGTGTTTTTCCGCCTGTTTCGCCAGCTTGCCGGCATACTCCATTGCCGCGTCGTAGTCGTGGATCGAGCAGGGGCCGATGACGACCAGCAGGCGGTCGTCGGCGCCATGCAGGATGCGGTGGATTGCCTGGCGCGCGGCGCTGGTCGTCTGGGCCGCACGGTTCGACACCGGGTATTCGCGGAACACGTGCGCCGGCGGCACCAGCTCCTTGATTTCCTTGATGCGAAGGTCGTCGGTGTTCGGTTTAATTTGCGGCGTCATGGCCTGCCCCATTTAAAAATTGCTGAAAACCCGGCATTCTACCGGATGCCCATGAATGATTTCGACCTGCAACCTTCCACCGAGATTCCGCCGAGGCCCATCAAGGGGCGCGGTGCGGCGGGGAATGTCGCGCACCGCTTCAGCAATGACATGCGTCAGGCCGAGGACGACGGCTGGGAGCAGGCGGAACCCTCATTGCCGCAAACCCGCCTGCTGGTCGATAGCGCGAAGTCGATCATCAGTCGCAACGACTCGCCGGACATCGGTTTCGATCAGTCCCTGAATCCCTATCGCGGCTGCGAACATGGTTGCATCTACTGCTATGCCCGCCCGACCCATGCTTACCTCGGCCTGTCGCCGGGCCTTGATTTCGAGACGCAGATCTTTCACAAACCGGATGCGCCGCAACTGCTGCGCGACGAACTGAGTCGCCCGGGCTACATTTGTTCGACCATCGTGCTGGGCACCGCCACCGATGCCTACCAACCGTTCGAGCGCAAGGCGCGACTGACCCGCGCCGTGCTGGAGGTGATGCTGGAAACGGACCACCCGGTTTCGGTGGTGACCAAATCGTCGCTGATCGTTCGCGACATCGATCTCTGGGCCGAACTGGCGCAACGGAACCTGGCGCATGTCGGCATTTCACTGACGACGCTCGACGGCCCGCTGGCCCGCCAGCTCGAACCCCGGGCCAGTGCCCCGCACGCACGGCTGGAAGCGATGCGACAACTGAGCGAATCCGGCGTTCCGGTTTCGGTTTTCGTGTCGCCACTGATTCCCGGCCTCAACGATCACGAACTGGAAAAGCTGCTGCTGGCCGGGCACGAATATGGCGCACAAAGCGCCGCCTACACCTTGCTGCGCCTGCCGCATGAGGTCGCCGGGCTGTTCCGTGAATGGCTGGATTGGCATGCCCCGGAGAAAGCCTCGCGCATCCTGTCAGTGCTCTACGACTTGCGCGGCGGACGCGCCAACGATGCCAGGTTTGGCAGCCGGATGAAGGGGCTGGGGCATTTTGCCGACCTTATCCGCCAACGCTTCGACCTCGCCTGCCGACGTCTCGAATTGAGCCGTGAATTCCCGAAGCTCGACACTGTGCGTTTCAAGCCGCCCGCACCGCCGAAGCCGGCGGACGAGCGGCAGCTCAGCCTGTTTTAAAGCCTTCCCGGCTACTTCAGTTTTTCGTAGAGCCCGACGACCGTTTCCATTTCTTCCAGGATGCGTTCGCTGGTCGTCGCCACCGCGATTTGCGGCCGCTTGTCCGGCCCGGCCTTCTGGTTCAAGGCATTTTCGAAGAACATCCACTGCTGCTTGACCAGTTCGAGGCTATCCTTGATCTGCGGTGTATTGGAAGGCGCGGAAGCGAGCTCCTGATGGGCGGCGGCGAATTCCTTGCGTGCCTTGTCGAGTTCGGCGGCGCTCTTGTCGTTGCCTACGCCCCAGGCGATGGCCTGGTAGAACTTGGCCATGCGTTGCGAAAGCATGCGCTGACGGCCGGAAATATTGACGAGGCGGCCAGCGCTGGTCGTCGATTGCTTTTCCAGCAACTGCGTTCCCTGATGCGCAAGCACCAGCACCTGATCGGAGATTTCCAGCACCTTGCGCCCGTTCTCCTGCGACGGTGCGGCGCCGACCAGGACATCCTTGTAGGCCAGCCAGGATTTCTCCAGCTTCAGATAGTTTTCTTTTATTTCCGGCGTCGGCGCGAAATTCTTGAGTTCGACCAGTTGGCGGTCGAACAGAGAGACCGAGGCGTCGAGTATCTTCTTGCTGCGGTCGACCTCGACCTGCTGGCCGATTTGAAAGTAGGCCTTGGCCATGCGCTGCGACAGCATGCGCTGGCGGCCGGCCTTGTTGATCGCCGAATTGAGATCGGCGATCTGCGCCATCGCTTCGCCGCCAACGACGCACAACGTCATTGCCAGCAGTAATCCTGATATGAATTTCATGGTATCCCCAAAGCAAATTGTCCCCGGCAGCGAAACTACCGGGGACAACTGTCCGGAACCATGACATCGGTCAATTTTGCCGACCGATGAAAGAAAACTCAGCTGTGCATCAGGGCAACTGGGTCAGGTAATTGGCGATGGCCTTGATGTCTTCGTTTTTCAGCGTCGATGTAGCGATCGCCATCAACTGGTTGTTGCGGATGCCCGTGCCATCGCGATAGCGGGTGACCGAGGTCACGACATAGGGAATCTGCTGGCCGGCAAGGCGGGGAATCGTCGCATCGCCATGCGCCGATTCGCCGTGACAACGCACGCACAGTTTGGTGAACAGTTCCTTGCCGCGCGCCACCTGCACCGGGTCCGCCTTCGACGGCGGCACGGCCTGACTGCCGAAGAACAAGGCAATCTGGATGCGCTCGTCGTCCTTCAAGACCTTGATCAACCCCTGCATGAACTGATCCTTGCGCTCCCCCGAACCGAACTTGCGAATTTGTTCCAGCAGGTAGGCCGGGTTCTGGCCCGCCAGATTGGGAACTTCCGGAATCTTGCTGATACCGCTGTCACCGTGGCAGTTGACGCAGAAGAAAGACGCTTTGTGCCCGGCCTCGATCGCCTGCTTGAGTGCCGCCGGGTCTGCCTGAATGGCCTTGAGTTTGTCTTGTGCCGGTGTCTGGGCGAAGGCTGCGCCACTCGCCACCATGATTCCCACCGCAATGATCCATGCTCGCATTTACCCCTCCTCCTATTTGTCTAGCTATTATGCCGTACCCCCCACGGTCAGTCCATCAATGCGCACGGTCGGCTGGCCGACGCCGACTGGCACGCTCTGGCCATCCTTGCCGCAGGTACCGACCCCAGGATCGAGTCTGAGGTCGTTGCCGATCATCGAGACGCGGGTCATGGCATCCGGGCCGTTGCCGATAAGCGTCGCGCCCTTGATTGGGCGCGTCACCTTGCCATCCTCGATCAGGTAGGCCTCGCTCATCGAGAAAACGAATTTGCCGCTGGTGATATCGACCTGGCCGCCGCCGAAATTGGCGGCGTAGATGCCCTTCTTCACCGAGGCGATGATTTCCTGCGGGTCGCGCTCGCCGGCCAGCATCATGGTATTGGTCATGCGCGGCAGCGGCAGGTGCGCGAAGGATTCGCGGCGCCCGTTGCCGGTCGGCGCGACGCCCATCAGGCGGGCGTTCAGGCTGTCCTGCATGTAGCCCTTGAGGATGCCGTCTTCGATCAGCACCGTACGTTGCGTCGGATTGCCTTCGTCGTCGATATTCAGCGAACCGCGGCGGTCGGCGATGGTACCATCGTCGATCACGGTAACCCCCTTGGCGGCAACGCGCTCGCCGACGCGGCCGGAGAAGGTCGAACTGCCCTTGCGGTTGAAGTCGCCTTCCAGGCCATGGCCGACGGCCTCGTGCAGCAGGATGCCGGGCCAGCCGGAACCGAGCACGACCGTCATCTGGCCGGCCGGCGCCGCATCGGCGTGCAGGTTGGTCACTGCCTGATGTACAGCCTCCTGCGCGTAGCGCTGCAGCACCGCATCGTCGAAATAGGCGAAATCGAAACGCCCGCCGCCGCCCGCCGCCCCCTGTTCGCGCTTGCCGTTTTCCTCGACGATCACCGAGATCGAACAACGCACCAGTGGCCGGATGTCGGCCGCCAGCCGACCGTCGGAGCCGGCCACCAGAATCACTTCGTATTCGCCGGCCAGCGAGGCCATGACCTGGATCACGCGCGGGTCGATGGCGCGCGCAAAACCTTCAAGGCGCTCCAGCAATTTCACCTTGGCCTCGGCCGGCAGCGAGGCGATGGGGTCTTGCGGAAGGTACAGCGACCTGGTTGCGGTCGACGCCGAAAAAGAGGGCAAAATGCCATTCTGCCCGGCGGCAGCAATTGCCCGCACGGCATTCGCGGCATCGCCGAGCGCCTGCGAACTGATGTCGTCGGAATAGGCAAAGGCGGTCTTTTCGCCCGAGATCGCCCTTACGCCAACGCCTTGGTCGATATTGAAACTGCCCGATTTGACGATGCCTTCGTCCAGGCTCCAGGCCTCGGAACGCGAATACTGGAAATATAGATCGGCGTAATCGACCTGATGCGTCAGGATTTGGCCGAAGGTGCGTGACAGGTCGGCCTCGGTCAACGAGAAGGGTGTCAGCAGGAGGGATTCGGCTTGCGCCAGGAGGCTTGGAGCGGTCATATGTGTTTCCAGTTTGCTTACGATTGGGCGCGAACGATCATAACGAAATTTCCCTTGCCGAGATGTTCGTCGACCGGCCGCAACCTCGTTTCCCGCTTGGCGCCAAGAATCGATCTGACGTACCGGACAAACGTGGCGCCCCTGACCTTCCTTGTGTCCAGAAGAAACAAATCCGCCCGGGATCGGAACAGGGAGACCAGTTGTTCCCTGGTGACATCGCGCATGTGATTTTCGAAGACGATGACCAGCCCGAAGTCTGCCGGAACAATTCCTGACACGGCCTCGAGAATCGACAGTTCGAAACCTTCAGCATCGATCTTGATGACGCCGGACCGTTTTCCCTGCGCACGAAACTCGTCGAAAACCTGCGCCAGCGAAGATTCCGCCGTCCTGATCTCGACGGTCTGCCGGATGTAATTTCCCTCGTCGAAATTCCGGAAACCATCCTTGCGCAGCAGGGTTTCCTGATCATACGAATTCCCTTGAACGACGAACGCGCCACCCCAGTTGCTTTTCGGCACCAGCAATTCCGTGGTGGAATTTTCGTTGCCAACGCCGTAGTTGAACAATCGGACATCGACACCCGGCGCAATGCCTATTTTCGTGTTTACGCCGAGAATGGCGAAAGCCAGCGGATTGGGTTCGTAACAACGCACCGCCGAAAAACAATCGCCGACCAGGCACGAGGTCAATCCGATATTCGCCCCGATGTCGATAAGGAAATCGCCATGGCCATTCCTGGCTGCCCAGCGAATCACGGATTCCACGTCATCCTCGTGAAAACCCGCGACGGAAGGCGTGATCGTGATCGTATCCCCGCCGCGCAGGAACAGGGGTAGGGCGGACCGGGTGACTTGCTTGAAGCGCTTCTCGGCGGAATCCCGGCGCATGAATTCGAGGTTATTCACGCTGTATCGATAATCATCAGGAATCAACGGCATGGCTTTTCTTTTGCAGAATTCAAAATGGACTCAAAGTTTTCGGTGCGCGAGCGCCGGCAGGCTCTCGCGGATTTCGGCGATACGCGCGTGGTCGAGGTCGGCGATGACGACGCCCGGCCCTTTCAATTTGCGGTCAAGAATCTCGCCCCACGGATCGACGATCATGCTGTTCCCGTGGGTCATCCGGCCATTTTCGTGCCGCCCGCCCTGCCCGACTGCCAGCAGATAGCACTGGTTTTCGATGGCGCGGGCGCGCAGCAGGATTTCCCAATGCGCCCGGCCGGTGGTGTCGGTGAAGGCAGCAGGCACCAGGATCAGGTCCACCGGCGCCAGCGCCCGGTACAGTTCGGGAAAACGCAGGTCGTAGCAGATCGATAGCGCGACGCGGCCGAACGGCGTGGCGACGACGGTCAGATCCTTGCCCGGTTCGATGAAGGCGGCTTCGTCGTACGACTCGTCCCCCTTGCGAAACCCGAACAGGTGCACCTTGTCGTAACGCGCGACGCATTCGCCCGAAGGGTTGTAGGCCAGCGAGGAGTTGCGCATCTTGTCCGGCACGCTTGCGGTCAACGGTATGGAACCGGCAAAAATCCAGATCCCGTGGGCTTGCGCGGTGGCCGCCAGCCAGTCCTGAACCGGCCCCCGGCCAAAATCCTCGCGCGCCTTGACGCGATCCGCATCGACAGCGCCAATGACAGGAAAGTACTCGGGCAGCACCACCAGTTGCGCCCCCTGAGCCACGGCGTCGGCGATCAGGCCGCCGGCCACCGCCAGGTTGTCCACGACGCGCGGCCCGGACACCATCTGGATAGCCGCCATCCGGCAATTCTGCTTGCTCACCGCCTGCCTCCTTCGCTGGTTCCCAGCGGAACCTCCTCGACAAATTCGCCGACCTTCTCGACCTTGGGGTCGCTCCAGCTTCCGGTGACATGATAGCGATAGCTGAACAGCCGGCCGATCGGGTTCTGCAAAACGGTGCTGGCCACCAGCGCCGCCGCACCGGCAATCGGATTGATCAGCGCGGTGCCGATCGCCGCCACGGCGCCCATCTGCGGCCGCACCAGCACCTGCAGATTCTGCGTCTCGTTCTTCATGTCGGCTTCGCCGCGAATCTCGATCTGCGCCGCCGGACTGTTGATACGCAGCGCATCCACGATGCGCATCACGCCTGCCGTCATCGTCGTCTTGCCCTCGATGCTGTCAAAGGCCAGGCCATCGCTGAAGATGTCGCGAAAATCCAGCGTCAGGCGGCGCGGCAGCGATTGCAGTGAAATCAGTCCGAGCAGTCGGCCGACTCCGGGTTCCAGCTTGTTGAACTGTCCATTCTCCGCGATAACCGACAGCTGTCCGCTCAGGGAAGGATAGTGGATACCGGTCAGCGGACCGTTCCATTGGGCATGGCCGGCCAGCATTGCCGTGCCACGCCGGATGGCGTCGACATAGCCCAGCCGGGTAAGCAGGCGACCGACATCGCTGGCGGTCAGTTCGAAATCGAGGCGTGTCTGATGGCGGCCGGCGCCATCGTTGTTCCACACCGCCTTGCCAGTCAGCGCGCCGTCGGGGTTGCGCAGGTTCAAGGTCTCCAGATGCCAGGCGCCCCTGTCGTTGCGCGCACGCAGTTCGAGTCGGCCGAGCGCGATGTCGCCGATCCGGAAATCGTCCACCGTCAGATTCATGCCCGGCAAACTGTTGACCAGCGTCGTGTTGCTCTCTGCGGTCTCGGCAGCTGAGCGCACCACCAGGCGCCCCAGGCGCCCCTCGAGCCAGCCGCCGTCGGTAGTCCGCCAGAACAGGTCGCCACTGGCCTGATCGCTGACGAGAGCTATCTGCCAGCCCTCGTCGCGCGGCCGCCCTTCGGCGGAAACCTGCGTGAAATCGCGACCCATCAGCCGCAGGACGGGCGCCTTGATCGCTATGCTGTCCAGCGCCGGCATCCTGGCACCACCCCGGGCTGAACCGTTCCCCCCCAGCATGGCCTGCCAGGCATCGGCATCGAAACGGGGTACGGCAATACGCAAGGCAACGCCACTATCCGGCAGGCGCGCCTCACCACTGCCCAACACGACAACCGCGCGTTCCATGGTGTCACCACGCCTGATGGCAAGTGCCTGGGCCGCATCACCAAGCCTGACCTTGAATTGCTGGCGCCCACCGTCACCGGTCGTTTTTTCAACCCGTAGGGCCAACGGCGTCGCCGCCGCCTTGGCCAGCGGCTCGGGCAAATGGGAGGTGACGCCGAGCAGGTCAGAATCGACAACCAGATCGGTCTGCCCGCGCTTGATATCGATGCCGGCTTTCCAGGCCGTGCTGCCGGATACCCTATCGCCCGGCGGCATACCGAGGTGCTTGGCCAACTCCGCCACATTCGAGGTTCCGGCAACCTGCACCGCCACCTTGTCCGCATGGCTGCGGATGCCCACCCTGAGCGGCCCGCCGAATATCCTGCCGACGAGGTCGGACGACGTGATGCTCGATTCGGTCAGCAACAGGCGCCCGCTGGCCTGCGTTACTGGCGGCATGCCCTCGAACAGATACACATCATTTTTCTGGAGCTGGAACTCGCCCCGCACCTTGGTATCCTGGAGCCTTCGGATCGGCAGATCGAGCGCCAGCTCGAGCTTGCCGTTGCCGGTTGCTTTCATGCCCCGGGTGAAGTTGTCGATCTTGTCGCCGACAGGGCTGAGCTCGATAAAGCGCAGGAATTCGTCGGTCGGCCCGCTGGCCCCCCCGCGGATGAGCAACATCTCGTCCATGACGTCGAAATCAGGAATCTCGACTTCGACATCGTTCAGCTTCGCGCCAAGGATGCTGCCCTTCTCTGCGACGATCCGCATGCCTACGCCAAAACTCATGTCCGCCTTGATGTCGTCGATATGTGGCCAACCGTCGGCGTAATCGAGCTTCACTCCTTCGGCCTTGGCGGTAATCAGGAACTTGCCGGTGGCCGGATCGCGGAACGGGAAATCCGCCAGATTGCCCTTGAGCACGAGCTTGGCGTCGTAGCCGCGCCCGCTGACGATGGAACTGCGCAACCAGTCGCGCACGCCGCTCCCAACGACGCTGGGAATGTATCGCCAGACGGCCCGCCCGTCGGCCCGCGTGATCGCTCCGCCGAGATCGATCGTGCCAGGCCCCGAGCCTGTGTAGTGGTAACTGCCGTTTGCCGACCCGGCCACATCGGCGCCATCGAACTGAAGACGTTCGAGCTTGACGTCGACAACCCCGGCCGCATGCTTCCAGGTAGCCCGGGCGCGCAACTGGTCGAAGGCAATGTCAGGCTCGACGAACACCGCCGGCAGCGAGATGCCCGACTTGCCGGCATCCAGCGACAACGCCCCGCCCTTTTCGTCGAACTCCACCTGTCCGGCCAGGCCGTGCGCCCCCGGAAAATAACCGTCGGCAAGCAGCCCGAGATCGGTGAAGGCGGCACGCAAGGAATACTGCTCGAGTGCCTCGCCGGCCAACCCCCAGCCGGCGCGCATCCCGGCCAGCCGGCCCTTGGGTTTGTGCCGTTCGAGCAGGTCGCGACTGCGCGCATCGAGCGGAAGATACGCCGCCAGTCGGGCAAGCATCGTCAGATCCAGGATGCTGGCACTGGCCGAACCGGTGACCCGCCCGCTGCGCGCATCCTGCTGCCAGGCCACCTGAAAATCGGTCGGCACGATGCGCAGTCCATCCTCGGCCTGCAGTTCGAGCTTGCTGCCGCCCAGCGTCCAGGCGCCGGTCTTGTAGCTTCCTTCCAGACGCCCGCGCAGGCTCTCCAGTTCGAGTTCCGGCAATTTCTTGCCCAGGCGCACCCGTACCCCGTCGAGTGCCAGGTCGGTCGTCACCTTGCCCTTGCCGTCGGCCAGATCGCCCCAGAAGCGCAGCGCACCGCGCCCCTCCGTCAGATCGACCGGGTAATCGACCCAGTTCCGCCAGCCGGCAAGATCGGCATAGTCGAGCTGGACATAGACCCGCCCGGCAAAGTTCTCGAGCGCATCGTCGATATCCCCGGTGACTTCACCGCGCACGTCGATGCGCGCCGCAAGCTCGGACGGCGGCGCGGCCGACAGGCCGAACAGATGCCGGCGTCCCTTGTTGTCGAGGCCGAACTGCAGGTCTTCCAGTACCAGTTGCGGCGCACCGCGCAGGCGGTCCTCCCAGACGATCGTCGCATTGCGTATGCGAATTTGCGGCTGTTCGAGCACCCAGTTGCTGAATGCGGAATCGCCTTCGCTTTCGGCTTCGATCCCGGCGACCGTGATGCGACCCGTCGCTTCGCGTCGCACGTGCAGAACCGGCCGCTCGATAATCAGCGAAGCCAACGTGACCTTGCCATGCCACAGGCTGCGCCAGGAGATGACGGTTTCCATCTGTTCCAGGGAAAAGACCTGAACGCCCTGGCGATCGGAAAGAACGACGTCGTCGAGCACGATATCCGGATTGAGCCCTTGCCAGCGCGCCTCGATGCGGCCGATGGTGACCGGCTGGCCCACGGCACCGGACAGCGCCTGCTCGATCTGCGTGTGATAGGCGCCGATGTTGGGCAACACGAAATAGCGCAGCGCCAGCACCAGCGCGGCGAAAATCAGCCAAGCCGCCAGCAAGCCCCACAGCGCTACGCGCACCGTCCGGCGTAGCAGGGGCAAAGCGAGGATCGGCCACAGCCAGTGCAGGCGGTGATAGAGCGCCTGGCGCAGCCCCAGGCGGGAAGCCGCATCAGCCACGGCGTGCAGCGCTTTGCCAGAGGGGGGAGTAGGTCACTACAATGAACGATCCGTCAAAAATTACATTCTACCTTTTCGGCCTGACCGCCGCCTGAGCAAACATGGACACGCTACCCGACCCGCGCTGGCAAGGCGCCCTCGAACACAGCCGCTACCTGCGCGACCTGTTGACCGCACGGCCGACGCTGATTGACGAACTGGCGGGCACATGGACACAACCGCTGTCCGCCGAACAACTACATTCGGCATTGACGCCGCCGGCCGCCGAAGACAATGCGCTCAAGGCGCAACTGCGCCGCCTGCGCCACCGTGCGATGGCGCACATCGCCTTGCGCGACCTGTGCGGCCTGGCGCCGCTGGCCGAAGTGGTCGAGAGCATGACGCTGCTGGCCGACGTCACCACCAACTTCGCCCTCGACTACTATCACCGCCAGCTTGCCACCACCTACGGCGAGCCGCTCGACAAGACCGGCCGTCCGCAACGCCTGCTGATCATCGGCATGGGCAAGCTGGGTGGCCGCGAGCTGAACGTTTCCTCGGACGTCGATTACATCTTCGTCTATCCGGAAGAAGGTGACACCGCCGGACCGAAGAGTATCGAGAATTACGACTTCTTCACCCGGCTCGGCAAGCGGGTGATCGCGGCGCTCGGCGAAATCACCGCCGACGGACAGGTCTTCCGCGTCGACATGCGCCTGCGCCCGAACGGCGATTCGGGCCCGCTGGTCTGTTCGCTCGACGCACTGGAGAACTATTTCATCACCCAGGGCCGCGAATGGGAGCGCTACGCCTGGATCAAGGGCCGCACCATGAACAGCGGCGCCAACCTGCAGCCGGAATGGGTCACAGCGATGCAGAAAATCGCCCGCCCCTTCGTCTTCCGCAAGTATCTCGACTTCGGCGCCATCAACGCGATGCGCGACCTGCACGCGCAGATTCGCCGCGAGGTGGCACGCAAGGACATGGCCGATCACGTCAAACTCGGCCCCGGCGGCATCCGCGAAATCGAATTCATCGCCCAGGTCTTCCAGCTCATACGCGGCGGGCGCGATCCCGGGCTGCAGATCCGGCCCACCCTGTCGGTGCTCAAGCTGCTGGTCGAGCGCCGCCTGCTTCCCCAGGAGACCGAAATTGACCTGCGCGAGGCTTACATCTTCCTGCGCCGTCTCGAACACCGCCTGCAGTATGTCGAGGACAAGCAGACCCACATGCTGCCGGAAGGCGCGGCCGAGCAGGCCAGCGTCGCACGTAGCATGGAGTTTGCCGACTGGCCGACGATGCTGGCGGCACTGAATGCCCATCGCGAAAAGGTCAGTAATCATTTCGAACAAGTGTTCTACGACCCCGAGGCCGGCGAACACCCCCTGACCGGGCTGTGGATGGGCCAACTCGACGACGATACCGCGATCGAGGCGCTCGGCAACCTCGGCTTTCGCCAACCGGACGAGGCCATCGCGCGCCTTGCCGAACTGCGCGCTTCCAGCCGCTACCTGCAGCTCCCGACGACCAACCGCTCGCGCCTGGACGCCATCGGGCCGCGCCTGATCGAGGCGGCGGGTTCGACGCCCGACCCCGACACGACCCTGGCGCGCAGCCTGCAGTTCATCGAGAGCATCAGTCGCCGCGGCGCCTATCTGGCCTTGCTGCAGCAATACCCGATGGCCTTGCGCCGGGTCGCCGACATGGTGTGCGCTTCGTCCTGGGCCACCGATTACCTGGGGCGGCACCCGCTGCTGCTCGACGAACTGCTCGACCCGCGCCTGTATGACATCGCCACCGATCTGGTCGCCTTCCGCGAAAACCTGCGGCAAAATCTGGCCGATCATGTCGGCGATACCGAGCGCGAGATGGACATCCTGCGCGAAATGCACCATGCCCAGATCTTCCGCCTGCTGGCGCAGGATCTGGCGGGGCTGCAAACCATCGAGAAGCTGTCGGACCACCTGACCGAACTGGCCGACACCATCGTCCAGGAAACCCTGCCTCTGTGCTGGGGAACGATCAAGAAGCGGCATTGCGACGCGCCGAAGTTCGCGGTCATCGGCTACGGCAAGCTGGGCGGCAAGGAACTCGGCTATGTCTCCGACCTCGATCTCGTCTATCTCTACGACGACGCCGACCCCGATGCCGAGGAGAATTACGCCCGCCTTGCCCAGCGCCTGGGCACCTGGCTGTCGAGCCAGACGCCGGCCGGCACACTGTTCGAAACCGATCTCCGCCTGCGCCCGAATGGCGATTCCGGCCTGCTGGCCGTATCGGTCGACGCCTTCCGCGACTACCAGCTCAAACGTGCCTGGGTCTGGGAACACCAGGCCCTGACGCGTGCCCGTTTCTGTGCCGGCGACCCGGCGGTCGGTGCCCGCTTCGAGGAAATCCGCTGCGAAGTGCTGTGCCAGCAGCGCGACCTCGGCAAGCTGCGGGAAGAAGTCATCGCCATGCGGCAGAAGATGTACGATGCGCACGCCTCGAAAAGCACCACCGGCTTCAACCTCAAACACGATTCAGGCGGCATCATCGACGTCGAATTCATTGTCCAGTATCTGGTCCTCGGCCACGCCCACCACCATCACCAGTTAACGGGCAACCTCGGCAACATCGCGCTGCTGCGCATCGCCGCAGAGCTCGGGCTGATCCCCGAAAGCCAGGCCGTCGCCGTCGGCAACGCCTACCGCGAATACCGGCGCCTGCAGCACGCCAAACGCCTGAGCGCAACGCCCAAGGGGCTGGTCGACCGGGAGGGCGTCGAGCGGCACATTGCTGCGGTCAACGCGCTGTGGAAGGCAATTTTCGGCGAATGACGCCAACTGCGCAGACGAAAAAAAAGCCGCAATCTGCGGCTTTTTTATCGGGTCGGGCGTCGGCTATTTTTTCAGCGAATCGCGAATCTCGCGCAGCAGCAGCACGTCTTCCGGCGTCGGCGGCGCCTCCGGCTCGGGTGCCGGCGGCTCGGCGGCGCGCAGACGATTTAGCTGCTTGACCATCATGAAGATGACGAAGGCGAGAATGACGAAATTGACGACGATGGTCAGGAAATTGCCATAGGCGAAAACCGGGATGCCGGCCGCCTTGATGTCGGCCAGCACGGTGAGGTTCTTCGGGTTGTCGCCGAGCACGAAGTAGAGATTGGAGTAATCCAGCCGGCCGGTGACGCGCGACACCAGCGGCATGATCAGGTCGCTGACGACCGAATCGACGATCTTGCCGAAGGCGCCGCCGATGATCACGCCCACGGCCAGGTCCATCACATTGCCTTTGAGCGCGAACTCCTTGAATTCGGTCGCAAATCCCATGCTGTTCTTCCCCGTTTGATGCAGCGCAAACCCCCCGTGGGCATGCGGCGCGCCGACCGCGACATGCGCGTTGGGCTGCGGGGCGCAGGGTAACCGGCCCGGCCCCCACAGGGGGGCAGGCGACGCTCGGCTAGAATCCCGGGTTGACCCGGACATCGTCTTCAAGCAGAGGAAAGCATGAGTGAGGCCAAAGTCGATTCAGGCCGTCGGACCTGGATCGCGAGTACCTGCGGAGCCGGCGCCGTGGGCGGCGCCGCGGTGGCGGTGCCCTTCGTGTCCAGTTTCGCGCCTTCCGAGCGGGCCAAGGCCGCCGGTGCGCCGGTGCAGGCCGACATCAGCGGTCTGCGTCCGGGCGAGAAGATGACGGTCGAATGGCGGGGCAAGCCGGTATGGATCGTGCGCCGCACCGAAGAGCAGCTGGCTTCGCTGGCCAAGACCGAGCCGCTGGTGGCCGACCCCTTTTCCAAGCGCAATCCGTCTGAGCTGACGCCGGAGTACGCGCGCAACGTCCCGCGCTCGATCAAGCCCGAGGTGCTGGTCTGCGTGGGGATCTGCTCCCACCTGGGCTGCTCGCCGACCGACAAGTTCACGCCCGGCCCGCAGCCGTCGCTGCCCGACGACTGGCAGGGCGGCTTCCTGTGCCCCTGTCACGGCTCGACCTTCGACATGGCCGGGCGGGTGTTCAAGAACAAGCCGGCCCCCGACAACCTCGAGGTGCCGCGCCACATGTACCTGTCCGACACGCTGCTGCTGATCGGCGAAGACAGCAAGGGCTGATGCGCCCTTCGCGCAACCACTGGGATCGACATGGCTGAATTTAAGCAAGCTCCTGCAGGCGCGTCGATGGCCGAGCAGGCCATGACATGGGTGGACAACCGGTTCCCGGCCACCAAGATGTACAAGGAGCACATGTCGGAGTACTACGCTCCGAAGGCGCAGAACTTCTGGTACTTCTTCGGCTC
The DNA here is from genome assembly GCA_016790845.1 of Dechloromonas sp. GTDB lineage: Bacteria > Pseudomonadota > Gammaproteobacteria > Burkholderiales > Rhodocyclaceae > Azonexus. The sequence goes on along the minus strand of JAEUOH010000080.1, from coordinate 734 downwards.
GCTGGCGCTGCTGGTGCTGGTGATCCAGATCGTCACCGGCATCTTCCTGGTGATGCACTACAAGCCCGACGCGGCGCTGGCCTTCGCGTCGGTCGAGTACATCATGCGCGACGTGCCCTGGGGCTGGCTGATCCGCTACATGCACTCCACCGGCGCCAGTGCCTTCTTCATCGTGGTCTACCTGCACATGTGGCGCGGGCTGATCTACGGCAGCTACCAAAAGCCGCGCGAGCGGATCTGGATCTTCGGTGTGGCCATTTTCCTGTGCCTTATGGCCTAGGCCTTCATGGGTTATCTGCTGCCATGGGGCCAGATGTCCTATTGGGGCGCCCAGGTGATCATCAACCTGTTCGCCGCCATCCCCTTCATCGGACCGGACCTGTCGCTCCTGATCCGCGGCGACTACGTGGTCGGCGACGCCACGCTGAACCGCTTCTTCGCCTTCCACGTGATCGCCGTGCCGCTGGTGCTGATCGGCCTGGTGGTGGCGCACATCATCGCGCTGCACGAAGTGGGCTCGAACAACCCCGACGGCGTCGAGATCAAGGAAAAGAAGGATCCGAAGACTGGCATCCCGCTCGACGGCATCCCCTTCCACCCGTACTACACCGTGCACGACCTGATCGGCGTGGGCGTGTTCCTGTTCCTTGTCAGTGCGATCGTGTTCTTCGCGCCGGAGATGGGCGGCTACTTCCTCGAGTACAACAACTTCATCCCGGCCGATGCGCTGAAGA
>JAEUOH010000062.1 GCA_016790845.1 Dechloromonas sp. | reverse complement strand
GGCGCAGCTTTTCGGGGTGTTCGGCAGTTTCCAGTTGGTAGCTCATTTTCTACCTCAGTCGTAATGCATTAAACCATGGCCCAACTCGGGCTCGCGGCCGGCCAGCAGGTCGGTCAGTACCTTCCAGATCGCATCGCCGGATGGCGGGCAGCCGGGCATGAAGTAGTCGACCTTCACCACTTCGTGGATCGGGTGCACCTTGTTAAGCGGTAGTGGAAGTTCGGGATCGTTGGGGATCATGCCGTTGGCCAGCCCCGGGCTGGTGTGATAGACCTCTTCGAGAATGGTCGTCAGCGGCAGGTGGTTACGCTGCGCCGGCAGGCCACCATTGATAGCGCAGGCGCCGATGGCGATCAGGATCTTGCAGTTCTTGCGGAACTCGCGCAGCACGTGGACGTTCTCGGCATTGCACAGGCCGCCTTCGATGATGCCGATGTCGCAGTCCGGGCTGCATTCCTTGATGTCGGTCAGCGGCGAGCGGTCGAACTCGATGTATTCGAGGAGCGTGAACAGCCGTTCGTCGATGTCGAGGAAGGACATGTGGCAGCCGAAGCAACCTGCCAGCGAGGTCGTGGCGACCTTCAGTTTCTTTGCGGGCACGTTCATGTCAGCGGCCCTCCGTGGTGGCGGGTTCGGAAATTGGCGCCTTGTCGTATTTGCGCTCGCCGATCGGCACCGCGAAGCCTTTTCGCTTCTTGAGGATGACACCGACCGGGCAGACCTGCGCCGCTTTGTCGGCCAGCGTGAAGTCGGTGTCGGCCAACTGGCCGGACTTGGCATTGACGATCAGATGCGTCCCGATGCCGCGCCCAGAGAGCGCGAAGACGTTCTTGCCGTCGACGTCGCGGCTGGCCCGCACGCACAGCGAACACAGGATGCAACGGTTGAAATCAAGCAGCACCTCGGGGTGCGAGGCGTCGACCGGACGATTCGGGAAGAAGTGGTCGTAATGTGGCGACATCATGCCGAGATGGTAGGCGGTGGCCTGTAGCTGGCAGTTGCCGCTCTGCTCGCACGAGGGGCAGAAATGGTTGCCCTCGACGAACAGCATCTGGGTCAGCGCCCGGCGCTCGGCGTTGATTTCCTCGGTGTCGCTTTCGACGACCATGCCGGCCATCGCGCGCATGGTGCACGAGGCCGTCTGCCGGCCGTTGACCTTGACGGTACACAACTTGCACGAGCCGTGCGGCTTGAAGTCCGGGTGGTAGCACAGGTGCGGGATGAAGATGCCGGCCTTGGTCGCAGCCTGGATGATGGTTTGGCCTTCCTCGAAGGGAATGGCCTTGCCGTCGAGCATGAAAGTCTGGCTCATGCTTCACCTCCGCTTTCCGTGGTCAGGTGGGCTGCCGCATCGTCGCGCCCGGTCATTTGCCGTGCCGCTGCCAGCGCCCGGTCGAGGTCGAATGCCGGCGTGAAATCCTGCTGCATCATGCGCTTTTCGTAGGCCGGCCTGAACTTGGCGATGGTGTCGAGCACCGGGTTGCAGGCGGTATGCCCGAGGCCGCAGTGGCTCATCGACTGCAGCAGTTGATTGAGTTTCTCGATTTCGGCGAAATCGTAGGGCGAACCGGCACCGTTGTGCAGCTTGTCCATCAAATTCTTGAGCAACGAGGTGCCAACCCGGCATGGGGTACAGAAACCGCAACTTTCGTGCTGGAAGAAATGCACGTAGTTGCGCGCTACCTGGAACATGTCGCGGGTATTGTTGAACACCGTAAATGCGCCAGCAGTCGGGATGTCCTCGAAGCCGATGACGCGGTCGAATTCGTCCGCCGCGACGCAGATGCCGGACGGACCACTGACCTGCACGGCCTGCGTATCCTGCGCGCCGCAATCCTCCAGTACCTGGCGGATGCTGACACCGAAGGGATATTCGTAGAGGCCGGGCCGCTCGCAGTCGCCGGACACTGAAAGAATCTTGGTACCCGCAGAATGCCGGGTGCCGATACCGGCATACCAGTCGCCGCCGTTCAGCGCGATCAGCGCCGCTGCGGCGAAGGTTTCGACGTTGTTGACGATGGTCGGCTGGTCGAGATAGCCGTTGGTCACCGGGAAAGGCGGCCGGTTGCGCGGCGTGCCGCGCTTGCCTTCGAGCGACTCGATCAGCGCCGATTCCTCGCCACAGACATAGGCACCGGCGCCGACATGGATTTCGATATCGAAATCGGCACCGGGGATGCCGAGGATGTTGGAACCCAGGAGGTTTTCGCGGCGTCTGTTGGCCAGCACGGCGTACAGGTGGTCGAGCATGTAGCGGTACTCGCCGCGCAGATAAACGAAGCCGCGCGTCGCGCCGACCGCGTAGGCAGCCACCGTCATGCCCTCGAAAACCAGATCGGCGTATTTCGAGAGAAGCACACGATCCTTGAAGGTGCCCGGCTCGCCCTCGTCGGCATTGCAGACGACGATGCGCTGCAACCCGGCTTTCAACGGCGCATTGCGGCAGGCTTCCCATTTCAGCGCCGTGGTGAAGCCGGCACCGCCACGGCCGCGCAGATTCGAGCGCTTGATTTCGTCGAGCATCGAGATCGGGCCGCTCAGGCCGGTCGGCAGTCCCTCGCGCCA
>JAEUOH010000004.1 GCA_016790845.1 Dechloromonas sp. | reverse complement strand
CCGGTGGACGGGTCGCCGCCTTCACGGTGTTCGACGACCTCGGTCGTCCGCTTGAGCGACGACACCTTGCTGATGCCGGCGACGTAGCGGCCATCCCATTTGACGCGGAATTTGAAATTCTTGTACGGATCGAAGCGCTGGGCATTGACGGTGAACTGGGCCATTTTTCAATCTCCTCTTGATTCGGGTCCGGGTCAGACCTGGATTTGTCCGGCCAACTGCTGGATGCTGATGACCACGAATTCGGCCGGCTTGAGCGGGGCGAAGCCGACCAGGATGTTCACCACGCCGCGATTGATGTCGTCCTGCGTCGTCGTTTCGCGGTCGCACTTGACCAGGTAGGCCTCGCGCGGCGAACTGCCCTGGAAAGCGCCCTGGCGGAACAGGCCGTTCATGAAGGCGCCGATGTTGAGGCGTATCTGCGCCCACAGCGGTTCGTCGTTGGGCTCGAAAACCACCCACTGCGTACCGCGATAGAGCGATTCCTCGATATAGAGCGCAAGGCGGCGCACCGGCACGTATTTGTACTCGGAAGCCATCTGGTCGGCGCCGCGCAAGGTGCGCGCGCCCCAGCTCACCGCGCCGTAGACCGGGAAGGTGCGCAGGCAATTGACGCCGAGCGGGTTGAGACTGCCGTTTTCGCCATCGGTCATCGGCACCGCCATCGACTGCACGCCAGCCAGGTTGGCGTCGGTGCCGGCCGGCGCTTTCCAGACGCCGCGATTGCCGTCGGTGCGGGCGTAGAGCCCGGCCATCGTACCGCCGGGCGGCGTCAGGCGCGGCTTGCCGTTCTTGAGCGGATCGGCGACGTACACCCAGGGGAAATAGACGGCTGCGTGGTCGGACTTGGGCAGTTCAGTGCCGGAGGCGGCGCTGACCATGCCGGCCACGTCCGTGGCGGAAGGTGGTGACTCGACGATGAAGAAGGCGCGACGCTCCTCGCAATAGGCGGCGGCGTCGGCCAGCACGCCGGGGTCGGTGATGCCGGGCAGCACCAGAATGTTGAAAAGGTCGGCGTCTTCCAGCGCATACAGGCCTTCGCGCTTGGCGCGGCTGCCGATGAAGGCCGGGTAGATGTCGGCCGGCCCATAGGGCGTTTCGGTGCCGCCGCCCAGGAAGGCATCGGTCGGCGGCGTGGCGAGCGTCGCGCCGGCCAGCAGATGGAGGCCGGCGGCGAGATCGTTGGCCGGCGCGGCACTGACGGCAATTGCCGAACCGGCGCCGCGTGAGCCGCTGGCCAACACCAGCTTGCTGCCGGAGACGCTGGCAGTGAAGTTGCTGTAGGCCGGATTGCCCGGCTTCAGGGAACGGACGGCGGCCTGCAGGCGGCTGGCCACGTCGCCCAGCTTGGCGGCGAGGCTGCCACCCGCTGCGGTGGCACTGCCGAGGCTGACGACATCCGGGCCGTAGCCGTCGAGGCCGATGCGCAGGCTGGTGTGAGTGGCATCGGGCACGGCGTCGAGATCGGCGGCAGCAAAGGCGGCGCTGGTCAGCGTGGCCGGGTCGGGCATAGGCGCCGGGCGCAGGCTGGCGACGGCATCGACTTCGCTACCGCCGTTGGCTACGCCCAGTTTGAGCACGCCGGCAGCGTTGTTGCTGGTCCCGGGCAGGACGCGGACGGACGAGAATTCGCCGCCTTCGCCCGATCGGAGTACCAGCCGAGTGCCGTCCGGGGTGCAGGAAAAACCGGAAAGCGCCAGCTTGCCGCCGGCCTGGGCAGTCACCTTGGCGGTAATGGCGTTGGCCAGCGTTTGCCGGCGGTCGGCCACCGTGGCCCCGGCAACATCGGCCGGGAGGGTGATGCTGACGGTTACCGGCGGCAGGCCGTTGACCGATACGCGAAAATCGGTGTGCGTGGCATCGAGCACGGTCTGCACATCGCCCAGACTGCCGCTGGTCGACGTGGCCGCCGCCAGCGCGTTCAGCGTCGGACCGGAAACCTCGCGCGTGACCTTGACGAGCTGCGAGACGCCATTGACCAGATCGGGAAGGTAGCGCGCGTCGGCGGAGTTCATCGTGACGTTGGGATATTGCTCGGCCCGGCCGTCGGCATTGCGAATGAACGCGATGTTGAAGGTGCTTTCCGGGTTGGCAGTCGCATGATCGACGCGCACCTGAATGCCATTCCCGGAGGCGCCGGCATCAAGCGCGGTGACGGTGAGGACGGTGGTGGCAGCGGCGTTGAGCAACGGGCGGCTGGCCGGCGAGGCAGTCTTGACGACGCGGACGATCCACGCGTCGGTGCCCCCGTTCAGGAAGAACTGGCGCACCCCGTAGCTCATTTCGGAATCGGCTGCCAGACCGCCGAAGGCGCGCTCGAAATCGGCAAAGCTGTAGATGCGCGTTGCCTTGTTTATCGGCCCGCGCGGCGCGGCGCCGATGAAGGCGGCGACGGAGGTGGCGACACCGGCAATGGTGCGGACACCACTGGAAACTTCCTGAATGTAAACCCCGGGGGATGCGAGCTGGATGGGCATGGCGGACTCCTTTCAACGGGGCGGCCGGTGGCCATCCCTTCAAGAACGTGTCGATACTGTTGCCGGATCCGGAATGGCTGCGTCTTGGCAATGCCCAGGCGAAGCCAACCGGGTTACCATCTATAAAACCCCTCAAGCCGGGGTAAAAGGCGGGGTGGGTGATCGCTGCCTCACCACGCCAGGGCAGCGCCCTGAATGTTCCTCACATTAGCGGAGGCTATTGAACGTACTAGCGGTATGAATCGTCTGATGAAGCCGCTGGCAGATAGCCGGCGACGTGAATGATGCCGAGCAACGATGTTGCGAAGTACCGACAGGCGGTGTGAGGCGGTAAAAATTTTTGCAGCGTTTCGGAGCAGGATAAGCATGCGAATTGAAAATTTCAAGAATATTTTCATATTGCATTTTCATAATATGCTCGCCGTGACGGTTTCCGGGTGTATTCAGATGGAATTATGCCCATGGCGCTTTGACGTCGGCTTTTCGAGTTTTGTTCCATCGACCGTGCGAGAATTTTCAGATGGCTGAGTACGGCCTTCTGCCGGCAGGAAATTTCACGATCACCACCGGACAAAATGCCGCTGGCCAGGTGCTCCCGCAAGTCGCCTGGTATTTTCGCGACGAGACGATTGCCGTGCCGTTGCCGGGCATGCCGATAGCCGGTTTCGCGGCGGCGCTGACGATGGCGCAGGACCTGGCGCGCTGGGCCGCCGGGAATTCTCCCGGGAGCGGCATCGCTTATCCGCCCCTGGTCTGGATCGGGTCGCCGGAGATCGAGCACGACGCAGTTCTCGACACCAGTGGATCGAAAATCGGTACGCCGGACGGCGAGTTGTCGCTGCAACTGGTGCCGAAATTGCCGCTCAACCGCGCGTGGTTTGACGCGAGCAGCCTTGCCTTCTGCTGCGGTCGACCCCTGAAAATGCGTGGAAATCGAATTGGTGAGTCCTTCGTCGCACGTACCCTCTGGCCACAGGATTTTCGCCTGCCCCGTTTACCGCAGGCGAGCGCGGTGGCCGCCAACCCGGCAGCGATCCGCAAGTGGCTGCGGGCGCAGCCGCAGGGTGGGGCGCGCAGCCCGTTCGCGGTGGAATCGGTATGGTGTCGTCCGGATGCGGCGTCAATCGGGGCCGGTCAGCCGCTCATCGGCCTGATGCTCAACGGCGCGCAGGGCGATGACGATGAAGCGCACGGTGGTCATTTCGCGCTGATGACCGGGCGGGTCGGCGTTGACGGCGCGCTCGACGACTTGCTGGTCAACAATTTCTACACCCTGGACAGCGAGAGCGAGAAAGGCATCATTGCCGCGCCGGTGCCGCTCGACAACTACCTTGGTGATCTCAACAGCGGCCAGGCCTGGTATCGGCCTTCGTACATGCTGGTGGCGACGCTCCGGGATGCACGGATAGCGGGCCACCTGCAGTCGGCGCTGGGCCGCGTCTACAACCACTTCTACCGGCATCAGTTCGTTTATCAGCATGCGCGCGCCAATTGCGCCGGCATCAGCGTGACGACATTACGCACGCTGGGTTGGCGGGTACCGGTGCGCGGGCCGGAAAGCTGGCTGAAAGCGATCTTCGGCCTGCCATTGACCGTTCTCCGGAAGCGCAGCTTGCAGCAGGGCAAGGCGTTGTTCGATTACCTGACCGAAGACCGGACCCGGCTCTACCCGGCCGCCGCCTTCGAGGAAATTGCCGCCGACCTGCTGCGTCTGGCCAGCGGGCAGGGCGCTCGCGCGTTGAGCGATTTCGAGCGGCTGCTGGCCGATGACGTCGACGAAATCCTGCTGGTCCGCGTTCCGCAATTCCCGTCGAGCCGTGCCTGGGGTGACTGGCCGGTCGATTCGAGCCGCGAATACACGGCGCGCGTGCCGCGTAACCCGGCGCAGCGACAGATCATTCCGGTGCCGCCGCGGCCGTTCCCGGCCGAATTGCGCGATCCGCAGATGCCCGGCGAGCCGCCATTGCGTTCCGACTACGCAGTGGCAGGCTGGGCAACGGCGATTGTTGCGCTGGTTGTGTTCATCCTGTACCGGCTCTTGGCATAATCCGCCTGTGCTTGCCTACATCATCCGTCGCCTGCTGTACGCCATCCCGATCCTGATCGGGGTGAACCTGCTGACTTTCGCGCTGTTCTTCGTCGTCAA
>JAEUOH010000002.1 GCA_016790845.1 Dechloromonas sp. | reverse complement strand
CAGTTGCTGGCCGAACTCGGCCTCGACAAGGATGGCATTGTCGGTGCCGTGCGCGCCCGTACCATCCGACAATAATTCGTAAAGAACAGCCCATGAACAGCCCAATCCCCATTCCGGACGTCCAGAACTCCGCCGATACGCGCCAGATCGCGATCAACAAGGTCGGCATCAAGTCCATCCGCCACCCGATCAAGGTGCAGGACAAATCGGCCGGCGTCCAGCACACCATCGCCGTCTTCAACATGTATGTCGGCCTGCCGCACAACTTCAAGGGCACGCACATGTCGCGCTTCGTGGAGATCCTCAACAGCCACGAGCGCGAGATTTCCGTCGAGAATTTCCCGGTCATGCTGCGCGACATGGTGGTCAAGCTCGAAGCCGAAACCGGCCACATCGAGATGAACTTTCCGTATTTCATCAACAAGACGGCACCGATTTCCGGCGTCCAGAGCCTGATGGATTACGACGTCACCTTCATCGGCGACATCTGTCACGGCGAGATCGCCACCTCGGTCAAGGTCGTCGTGCCGGTCACCAGCCTCTGCCCGTGCTCCAAGAAGATTTCCGAGTACGGCGCCCACAACCAGCGTTCGCACGTCACCGTCACCGCCCGCACCAACGATTTCGTCTGGATCGAGGAAATCGTTCAGCTTGTCGAACAGGAAGCCTCCTGCGAGTTGTTCGGCCTGCTCAAGCGCCCGGACGAAAAATTCGTCACCGAGCGCGCCTACGACAACCCCAAGTTCGTCGAAGACATGGTGCGCGACGTCGCCGCCCGGCTCAACGCCGAAAGCCGCATCGACGCCTACGTGGTGGAATCCGAGAACTTCGAGTCCATCCACAACCACTCGGCCTATGCCTTGATCGAAAAGGACAAGACGCAGGGTTGAACCAGCCTGTTGCGGTCGACGCCCAATAAAGGGCAAGAATGAAAAACGGGGCGCCGCAGCGCCCCGTTCTCATTTCGACCTCCGAGCCTGTCAGGCAGCGGCGACCGGCTTTTCCTTGCGCACCAGCTTTTCCTTGATGCGTGCGGACTTGCCGGAACGATCGCGCAGGTAGTACAGCTTGGCACGACGCACGTCGCCGCGACGCTTGACCTCAATCGCCGCCACCAGCGGAGAGTAGGTCTGGAAGGTACGCTCGACGCCTTCGCCGGACGAGATCTTGCGGACGATGAACGAGGAGTTCAGGCCACGGTTACGCTTGGCGATGACGACGCCTTCATAAGCCTGCAGACGCTCACGGTTGCCTTCCTTGACCTTCACCTGGACGACGACGGTGTCGCCAGGGGCAAATTCGGGAACGCTCTTGCCCAGGCGGGCGATTTCTTCTTGCTCGAGTTGTTGAATCAGGTTCATGTGAGATCCTTCAATTTAAAAACATCTACTCACCGCATTGCTCCTCTCCGGAAATTTCCGCGAGGAGTTGCGTCTCTTCCGCGCTCAACACGCGGTGCGCCAGTAAATCCGGCCGGCGCTTCCGGGTTCGTGCCAGCGACTGTTTCAGCCGCCAGCGGCGAATTCTTTTGTGGTCGCCGCACATCAACACCTCCGGCACCGCCTCGCCCTCGTAAACCTCCGGACGGGTGTAGTGCGGACAATCCAGCAAACCACCTGCAAACGAATCTTCCACCGCCGAAGCGGCATCTCCGAGCACTCCCGGCAACTGGCGGACGACGGCATCGATCAGCATCATCGCCGGCAACTCGCCACCGGAAAGCACAAAATCCCCGATCGAAATCTCTTCATCGACACAGCGCTCGATCAGACGCTCGTCGACTCCTTCATAACGACCGCAAAGCAGGATCAATCCTTGTTCGCCAGTCGCCAACTGCATCACCCGTTCGTGGGTGAGCGGCGCACCCTGGGGCGAAAGGTAGATGACCCGGCTCGTCGCCAGTCCTGCCTGACGCTGTCCCTGCCTGGCTGCTCCGATCGCCCTTTCCAGCGGCCCTGCCTGCATCAGCATGCCCGGTCCGCCCCCGAAGGGGCGATCATCCACTCGCCGCCAGGCATTTTCGGCAAAATCCCGCGGATTCCAAGCCTGCCACGCCCAACGTTGCTCTTCCAACGCCCGGCGCGTAATGCCACTTTGCGTCACGGCAGCAAACATCTCCGGGAAGATGGTCACGCAGTCGAACCGGAACGCCGGTTGCTGCTCGCGACTCACCAGTCGCTACCCCACTCCACGCGGATCTGCCCCGCCTCCTTCTCAACCGCCAACACCACTGCCGAAACGAACGGCACCAGCCGCTCGTTACCATTTTCACCAACGACCCGCAGCACGTCGTTGGCCCCGGTTTCGATCAACCCATCGACCCTGCCCAGGCGCTCGCCAGCGGTATTGACGACTTCCAGACCGATCAGATCGGCCCAGTAGTACTCGTCTTCAGCGGGCGTCGGCAACACCGATCGTGGCGCGCCTACCAGAAACCCTTTCAAGGCCTCGGCCGCCGTCCGGTCTTGAACCCCGTCGAACAGGACCACCAGCCCTTCGCCGTGCGCCTTGAAGCCTTTGAGCCGGGCTTCCCGCCATTCGCCACCTTCCCGGCCTATCCACCAGACGGGCATCTCGGCCCAGGCCTGTGGATCGTCGCCGAAAGGATGCAACCTGAGCCAACCCTGCAAGCCGTAAGGGTCGGCAAGCCGCCCCAGCACGACGAAATCGTTGCCGGCCAAGGCAAGAACTACTTAGGCAACCTGTTGGGCAGCGTGTTGCTTGACCAGACGGGCAACCGTCGGGGACAACTGGGCACCATTCTGCTGCCAGTAGGTCAGTCGATCGACGGCGACGCGCAGGCTCTCGGCATTGCCGGCGGCAACCGGATTGTAAAAGCCGATACGCTCGACGAAACGACCATCGCGACGATTACGGGAATCGGTCACGACCATGTTGTAGAACGGGCGCTTCTTGGCGCCGCTACGGGCAAGACGGATAACAACCATGGAAATTCTTTCGTTGCTGGAAAAAAGACCGGAGATTATAGCGCTAAATCCAGGAAAAACAATCCACTTAGAAGCGCCAGAACGCATTAAACCGGCCGCTACCCGGGCACCATTGCAAGCATATCGCCAACCGGCCCGGGGTTGATGGCAAATAAGTCCGATATTGTTTATGCTGGGCACAGATTATGTCCAGCGACTTCCCACGCGCCACGCAAGCTTCCGCCGATGCCTATCCCCGGGCCATCCTGGAATGGCTCGCGCTCGCTCACGGCAGGACCGGGGCGGAGGATGCCGGAGAACTGTGCGAACAATTGCGCCTGTTGCGCGAATCGCCGATTCCGACAGGGCAAAGAATCGACCTGCTCGACCTGCTGCACAAGCACGCGGAACGCATCGTCAATGCCGAACTGCCGACCTTGCGCGAAGTCACCCTGCCCGTTTCAAGGCGGGTCAGGCAGCGTAGCGGGACAATACAGGAACTGCTGGAAAGGCTGGTTCAGGAATATCTGAACACACTGGCGGAACTCTTCGATCCACAGCGTAAGGCCAGCAGCCTCATGGCCCCCGCAGATGTCCTGGCGCAGGCCATGCAAGGCATTGGCTGGCATATCCGCCTCAGCCAACTGATTGCCGCACCCGCCGGCGTCGGTATCTGGCGTCAGTTGCATGCCACCTATAGAACGGCACGCCGCCTTGGCCTGGCAGAAACCCCGGGGCGCGACAACGGGCCGTCGGTGGCGCACACCTACATCCGGATTCTGCTGGCGGCCATCGCCCAACCAGCATCCTTCAGCTCCAGCGAACTCGCATTCATCGCCGAATACATCGCTACCTGCGTACGGCCTATCGATATTTTCGAGACGCCACCACTCGATCGCACCGGCGTCTTCTGGCTGGATCTGGATCAGGATTTTCCGGCTCATGCGCTGACCCGTCGCATGCCGACCGGGGATACCCTCGGCCTCTATTTCGCTTGCGATCTCGTCGCCCGCGACATCCGGGAACATCTGGCGGCTCTGACCAAGGGCGCTTCAGCCACCAGCCTTGGACTTCCTTCTTTTGCCGACACACCGGCCGGGCTAGGCGTGCTGCGTCGTCTCGGCCAACTGTGGGGACAACCCAAGGCGCGCAAATTTCCTCGCCGCCGGCAGTCCTACCGCGTCAATCTCTGCGCAGGGCTCGATCAACTCTGGCACTTGATCAGGCATCGGGAAAACGGCGGGCAGATCAGCGAATGGATGGTCACCAACGAAAGTCCCGACGGCTATTCGCTGATGCACATGTCCGGCCCGACTTCCCATGTGCGGGTTGGCGACATCGTCGCCGTTCAACCAACGGGGGAACGCGCGGAGCGCATCCCGAACTGGCATGTCGGTATCGTCCGCTGGGCGATTTCCGAGAACCCGGAGCATATAGAACTTGGCATGCAGCAACTGGCCTCGCATGCAATTGCCGCCGAAGTGATCCGGCCACAGGAGATCGAGGCCGGCAACCTGGCCGCACTGATCCTTCCCGAAGTACCGCCAATGCGCAACTCGCCTGCGCTTGTCGCGCCTGTCGGACTGCTCAGCGAGCAAGACCGGCGCCTGATTCTCCTGATCGAAAATGAACATTTCGGTGTCCGCGAAGTGCGGCCGACAGCTGTCACCGAGCAGACATCGAGCATCGAAATCTTCAGCGTCTCTCCTGACGAAAGGTTGTAGCGGCGATCAATCCGCCAAACAGGATCACTGCCCAACTCAGGTGGAGCCAGACGAGAAATACGGGAAAAGCGGCGAACGCGCCGTAAACGCTTTTCAGGATTGCCGAACTGGCCAGGTAAAACTCGAAAACCTTCTGCATCGCGGTAAATGCCAGCGCGGCAAAGGCGCCGCCAATCACCGCGCTGCGCCGGGCGACCGGCGCATTGGGCACAGCGTAATAGAGAAACGTGAAGAACATGGCCAGCATAATCAGCGAAATAGCCTTGAACGCGGCCCTGCGGATCCAGGGCACTTCCTCGATGAATCCGAGCGATGTGGTCACGGCGAAGGAAATGGCCGTCGCGACGGCGGCAAGAACGAACGGCCAGACCAGCATGGCCAGTGTATAAAGCTTGAGACGCGCCAGAAATGGCCGCGGCTTGACCTGCCAGACGTGATTGAATGCCCGTTCGATGGTATGCATCAGCATGAAGGCGGTGAGGCTCAAGAAAGCGATGCCGGCTGCGGTCAACTGCTGCGCACGGTGCGAAAAGCGGCCGATGTTGCCGGAAATCGTACTGGCTGCGCCGCTTGGCAGCAAGGTCTCGCGAATCAGCGCCTCCAGCCGGTTCATCAGAAGATCAAGATAAGGTACCGCATCGGCGATCGACACGATGACGGTGACCAGCGGCACCAACGCCAGCAGCGTGGTGAAAGCCAGCGCCGAACTGGTCTGCATCATATTTTCGGTTCGGAAGCGCCGGAAGATCGTTCCCGACACACCGGGTTTCGGTTGCTTGCGCCGATATCGGGAGTGAGTCTGCATGGGGCCGTATAATAGCCGACCATGCACGACATCCTCGTTCTCTACTACAGCCACCGTGGCTCGGTGCGCGCGCTCGCCGAGCGGATCGCCCGCGGCATCGCCTCGGTTCCCGGCGCACAGCCCCGGCTACGCACGGTTCCCCGGGTATCCACCGTTTGCGAAGCGACCGCTGCCGCCATCCCGGATGCCGGCGCCCCCTACGTCGAAGCCAGCGATCTCGACGAATGCATCGGGCTGGCACTGGGCAGCCCGGTACGCTTCGGCAACATGGCAGCACCAATGAAATATTTCTGGGACAGCACGCTCGCCGCCTGGCAGAACGGTACGCTGGTCGGCAAGCCGGCCTGTATATTCACGTCCAGCGGCAGCCAGCACGGCGGCAACGAGGCGACCCTGCTCTCGATGTCGCTGCCCCTGATGCACCATGGCATGCTCGTGATGGGCCTGCCATTTACCGAACCCGATCTGAGCCATAGCCGGCAGGGTGGAACGCCCTATGGGGCCAGCCATGTTGCCGGCCCCGACGGCAATCCGGCGCTATCCGACAGCGAAAGCCGTCTCGCTTTCGCGCAAGGTCGGCGCTTGGCAAATATTGCCCTGAAACTGAGTCGACCGTGACAGCCCAACGTTACCAATTCATCGCCAGCGCCAGCCTGATCGCGCTGATCTTTCTCTGTCTCGGCTGGGAACTCTGGTGGGCGCCGCTCCGCCCCGGCGGCTCCTGGCTGGTACTCAAGGCCGTACTGCTGCTGGCGCCCCTGTTCGGCATCCTGCGCGGCAAACGCTACACCTACAAATGGATGTCGCTGTTCATCCAGTTCTACCTGCTCGAGGGATTGGTCCGCGCCACCAGCGAACAAGGCGTGGCTCAATGGCTGGCGATTGGCGAAACCGTCCTGGCAGCCATCCTGTTCGTGTCGGTCATTCTGTTCATCCGGGCGACGCGCGGGCCGCAAATGAAAAAGGCCGCGTCAGCAAGCTGATGCGGCCCGGGTGGCGAAAGGCGATGGCCAGTCAGACGTCGCCTTGCGCCCGCACTTTCTCCAGCGTCGAATACAGTTTGTTGAGCGCATTCAGGTAGGAACGCGCGGAGGCAATGACGATGTCGGTATCGGCGCCATTGCCATTGACGATGCGCCCACCCTTGCTCAGACGAGTGGTGACCTCGCCCTGCGCATCGGTACCGGTGGTGATCGCATTGACCGAATACAGGAGCAATTCGGCGCCGCTACCGACAATGCTTTCGATCGCCTTGAAAGTCGCGTCGACCGGGCCGCCACCGCCCGCCTCGCCTTTCTTCTCCACGCCACTGACGTTAAGAATCACTTTGGCATAAGGCATCTCGCCGGTTTCGGAGCAAACGTGCGAGTAAACCAGCTTGTATAGCTCGTGCTCGGGCGTAACAACCTCGTCCGATACCAGCGCATGCAGGTCTTCGTCGAAGATTTCGTGCTTGCGGTCGGCGAGTTCCTTGAAGCGCGCGAACGCCGCGTTCAGGGCTTCGTCGCTTTCCAGTTCGATACCGAGTTCCTGCAAACGGCTCTTGAAGGCATTGCGCCCCGAATGCTTGCCAAGAACGAGCTTGTTTTGCGCCCAGCCGACATCCTCTGCGCGCATGATTTCATAGGTCTCGCGATGCTTGAGTACGCCATCCTGATGAATGCCGGACTCGTGTGCGAAGGCGTTGGCGCCGACGACGGCCTTGTTCGGCTGTACCGGATAACCGGTAATCTGCGACACCAGCTTGGAAGCCGGTACGATCTGCGTCGCATCGATGCGCGTTTCGACCGGGAAGACATCGCTGCGCGTTCGTACCGCCATGACGATTTCTTCCAGGGCGGCATTGCCTGCCCGCTCGCCAAGCCCGTTGATCGTACATTCGACCTGCCGCGCACCGGCCAACACCGCCGCCAGCGAATTCGCGACGCCCAGCCCGAGGTCATTGTGGCAGTGCACCGACCAGACCACCTTGTCGGCATTGGGCACGCGCTCGATCAGCTGCCGCATGGTTTCAGCGTACTGCCCCGGGATGTTGTAGCCGACGGTATCGGGCACGTTGATCGTCGTCGCGCCTGCCTTGATGACTTCGTCAAAAATCCGAACCAGGAAGTCGAGCTCAGAACGCCCGGCATCCTCGGCCGAGAACTCGACGTCGCTGGTATATTCACGCGCCCAGCCGATCGCCCTAACCGCCTGTTCGACCACCTGGTCCGGCGTCATGCGCAGCTTCTTTTCCATGTGGATGGGCGAAGTGGCAATGAAGGTGTGAATGCGGCCGGAATTCGCAGGCTGGATCGCCTCGCCCGCACGCCGGATGTCGTTCTCATTGGCACGTGCCAGCGAGCAGACCGTCGATTCCTTGATGGCCTGGGCAATCGCCTGGATGGATTCGAAATCTCCCGGCGAAGCCGCGGCAAAACCCGCCTCGATGACATCGACGCGCATTTTTTCGAGCTGGCGCGCGACCCGGATTTTCTCTTCCCGGGTCATGGAAGCCCCGGGGCTTTGCTCCCCGTCGCGCAGGGTAGTATCGAAAATAACCAGATGCTGTTTCATTGACTGCTCCAAGAGATCAGGCCGATTTGCGTTTGAGCAGGTTGACTGCCGCCAGAACGTAGCCGGACAGCCCGTAGAGAACGAAGAATCCGAACAAGGTGATTTCCGGGCTGTACGAGGCCAGAGCGAAGCCCAGGACAATCGCGGCAATCACGAAGAATGGCACGCTCTTGCGCAGGTTGATGTCCTTGAAGCTGTAGTAGCGGATATTTGAAATCATCGTCACGCCAGCAAAGATGGTCAGCACGCAAGCCAGCCAGCGAACCTCATGCCCGGAAATGCCGGAAACGATCATGACCCAGACCAGCCCGGCCACCAGCGCGGCAGCTGCCGGCGACGGCATGCCCTGAAAATAGCGCTTGTCGGTCACTTCGAGCGTCGTATTGAAGCGCGCCAGACGCAAGGCGGCGCCGGCACAATAGATGAAAGCGGCGATCCAGCCCAGACGCCCGAGATCGCGCAATGCCCATTCGTAAACGACCAGCGCCGGCGCAGCTCCGAAACTCACCATGTCCGACAAGGAATCGTACTCCGCACCGAAGGCCGACTGGGTGTGGGTCATTCGCGCCACACGGCCATCCAGGCCATCAAGCACCATGGCAATGAAAATTGCCATCGCTGCCCGCTCGAAATCCCCCTGCATCGCCTGAACAATGGCAAAAAACCCGGCAAACAATGCCGCCGTGGTAAACAGGTTGGGCAGCACATAAATGCCGCGCCGCTTGAGCTCCGGATTGAACAGTGCTTTGCGAGGCTTGCGTTCAGTCATCGATTGGGACAGTCCAGCCAAAGAGGTGGGGAAAGGATACACCTTTTCGCCACCATCAGATTTCAGAAGCGAAACGGGCGGTGCTGGAATGACCACACCGCCCGGAATTGCTGAGATCGCTATGTAAGAGCAGCGATCTTCGGCTCAACGAATCAGTTCTTCGTCTGATCGACCAACTTGTTCTTCTTGATCCAGGGCATCATGTCGCGCAGCTTTTCGCCAACCGTTTCGATCGGATGCACGGCATTCAGGCGACGACGCGCCGTCATGGCCGGATAGTTGGTGCGGCCTTCAAGGATGAACATCTTGGCATAATCACCGTTCTGGATGCGCTTCAGGGCGTTGCGCATGGCCGCACGGGACTGCTCGTTGATGACTTCAGTACCGGTCACGTACTCACCGAACTCGGCATTGTTCGAGATCGAGTAGTTCATGTTGGCGATGCCGCCTTCGTACATCAGGTCGACGATCAGCTTGAGTTCGTGCAAGCATTCGAAATAGGCCATTTCCGGCGCGTAGCCGGCCTCGACCAGGGTCTCGAAGCCCATCTTGACCAACTCCACAGCACCGCCGCAGAGAACGGCCTGCTCACCGAACAGGTCGGTTTCGGTTTCTTCGCGGAAGTTGGTTTCGATCACGCCACCCTTGGTGCCGCCGTTGGCCGCAGCGTAGGAGAGGGCGATGTCCTTGGCCTTGCCGGTCTTGTCCTGATAGACAGCGATCAGCGACGGCACGCCGCCACCCTTCAGGTACTCGGAACGAACCGTGTGGCCGGGGCCCTTCGGCGCGACCATGATGACGTCCACATCTTCACGCGGAACGACCTGGTTGTAGTGGACGTTGAAGCCATGGGCGAATGCCAGGGCGGCGCCCTTCTTCAGGTTGGGCGCGACTTCCTGGTTGTACACCTGCGGAATGTTCTCGTCCGGCAACAGGATCATGACCACATCGGCGCCTTTGACGGCCTTGGCGATTTCCTCGACCTTGAGACCGGCCGCTTCCGCCTTGTTCCAGGATGCGCCGCCTTTACGCAGGCCAACCGTGACCTTGCAGCCGGAATCCTTGAGATTCTGGGCGTGGGCGTGGCCTTGGGAGCCATAACCGACGATGGTGACCTTTTTGCCCTTGATGAGCGAAAGATCGGCGTCCTTGTCGTAATAAACTTTCATGAAATCCTCTTTATATACAGATATTTAGACTTTTAGAATGCGATCGCCGCGGCCGATGCCACAGACACCGGTACGGACGGTTTCGAGAATCAGGCCGGCATCGAGCGCGGCGATGAAGGAGTCGAGCTTGGAGCTAGAGCCGGTCAACTCGATTACATAGGTCGATTCCGTGACATCGATGATACGGCCACGGAAAATGTCGGCCATCCGCTTCATCTCTTCGCGATCCTTGCCCGTTGCGCGAACCTTGATCAACATCAACTCACGCTCGACATGCGCGGCTTCGGAGAGATCGACCACCTTGACCACATCAACCAGCTTGTTGAGCTGCTTGGTGATCTGCTCGAGCACCTCGTCGGAACCCCGGGTCAGGATGGTCATCCGCGACAACGAGGGATCTTCCGTCGGTGCCACGGTCAGCGATTCGATATTGTAGCCGCGGGCGGAAAAAAGCCCTGCCACGCGGGAAAGCGCACCCGATTCGTTTTCGATCAGGATGGAAATGATGTGTCGCATTGTCTTGTCCTCCCCCGCTCAGATATCTTCAGCGAGGATCATTTCAGTCAGGCCCTTGCCAGCGGCAACCATCGGGAAAACGTTGGCACCCGGATCGATGATGAAGTCCATGAAGACCAGATCGTCCTTGTGCTCGGTGAACGCCTTGCGCAACGCCGGCTCGACGTCTTCCGGTTTCTCGATCTTCATGCCGACATGGCCATAGGCCTCGGCCAACTTGACGAAATCGGGCAGCGAGGTCACGTAGGATTGTGAATAGCGCTTGGAATAGAACATCTCCTGCCACTGGCGTACCATGCCCAGCATGCCGTTGTTCAGGTTGATGATCTTGATCGGGAAGCCGTACTGCTTGCAGGTCGACAACTCCTGGATACACATCTGGATCGATCCCTCACCCGTAACGCAGGCCACCTGCGCGCCCGGGTTGGCCATCAGCACACCCATTCCGTACGGCAGACCGACACCCATGGTGCCCAAGCCACCGGAGTTGATCCAGCGCCGCGGCTGGTCAAACTTGTAATACTGGGCGGCAAACATCTGGTGCTGGCCGACGTCGGAAGTCACGAACGCATTGCCACCCGTGACTTCGTAGAGCTTTTCCATCACGTACTGCGGCATGATGTGCTCGGACTGCTTGTAGCGCAGGCTGTCTCGGCCACGCCACTCCTCGATCTGCTTCCACCAACCGGAAACTTCCGGATCCGCCTTGAAACCGGCATCGACCAGCTTGATCAATTCGTCGAGTACATCGCCGACATTACCGACGATGGGCACATCGACCTTGACGCGCTTGGAAATCGACGACGGATCGATGTCGATATGAATCACGCGCCGTTTTTCCTGGCCGAAGTGATCCGGATTGCCGACCACGCGATCGTCGAAGCGCGCGCCGACCGCCAGGATCACATCGGCGTAATGCATCGCATTGTTCGCTTCGTAGGTGCCGTGCATGCCAAGCATGCCGACGAACTGTCGGTCAGTCGCTGGGTAAGCGCCCAGGCCCATCAGGGTGTTGGTCACCGGGAAACCCAGCTTGTGCGCCAGTGCCGTCAATTGCAGAGCGGCATCAGAAAGGATCACGCCGCCACCGGCATAGATGATCGGCCGCTTGGCTTCCTGCAGGATCTGCACAGCCTTCTTGATCTGGCCGAGATGCCCCTTGACCACCGGGTTGTACGAACGCATCTGGATCGTCTTCGGGTACTCGAACTCGCACATCTGGGCCGTAATATCCTTTGGAATATCGACCACCACCGGCCCCGGACGACCCGTCGCCGCAATGTGGAACGCCTTCTTCAGGGTAACCGCCAGATCCTTGACATCCTTGACCAGGAAGTTGTGCTTGACGCACGGCCGGGTAATGCCGACCGTGTCGCACTCCTGGAAGGCATCCTGCCCGATATAAGCCGTCGGCACCTGCCCGGTGATGACGACCATCGGGATGGAGTCCATATACGCGGTGGCGATGCCGGTCACGGTATTGGTGACACCGGGCCCCGACGTCACCAGTGCGACGCCGACCCGTTGCGACGAACGCGAATAGGCATCGGCGGCATGAACAGCAGCCTGCTCGTGGCGAACCAGGATGTGCCTTACCTGATCCTGCTTGAAGAGCGCGTCGTAAATGTGTAGAACGGAACCGCCGGGATAACCGAAAACACAATCGACCTTTTCTTCCTGCAGGCACCTGATTACAATTTCTGCACCGCTGATCATCATTCTTTAGCCCAAAAAAGCTGTTGCCTGAAAAACGTATAACCTTAATCGACTGACCAACTTCGGTCAAGGC
>JAEUOH010000279.1 GCA_016790845.1 Dechloromonas sp. | reverse complement strand
GCTGGTCGGGCGCGGATCGGCGAGCTTGAGCAGTTCGAGCGTGATGGCCTTGGCCTGGGCGTCGCCACGGTTGAAGCCGCCGACGAAGCGCGGCAGCATGGCTTCGATATCGGCTGCGACGGCGGTGGTGAATTCGGCCAGATTGGCCGGCGGCATGGCGAAGGGCCAGCCGTCGCGTTGCACGAAGCTGGTGGTGCCGGCGACGAGCAGCAACTTGCCGACCTTTCCCGGATGGCGGGCGGCGACGGCGAGCGCCAACTGCGCGCCGAGCGACCAGCCGGCAAGCGTCGTACCGGGTTCGAGGCGGGTAGCGATGGTATCGACGGCGGCATCGAAGTCGGCGACCAGCGGCGTTTTGCCGTAACCCGGCAGGTCGATGAACTGGCCGTTCAGGGCGTCGACGGTGGCGGCGAGCGGGCCGCGACCGACGCACCAGCCGGGGAGAAAGACGAGGGGATGGTTCATGCGAGTTCCTTGAGGGCGCCGAGCAGTGCGGCGATGTCGGCTTCGCTGTGGGCGGCGGAGACGGAGATGCGCAGGCGGGCCGTGCCTTTCGGTACGGTTGGCGGGCGGATGGCGGGCACCCACAGGCCGCGTTCCCACAATGCGTTGGCGAGCTTTAGCGCTGCTTCGTTGTCGCCGACGATCAGCGGCTGGATGGCGGTGGGCGAAGGAAGCAGTTGCCACGGCAGGCCGGCCAGACCGTCGCGCAGTTGGGCGATGCGG
Source organism: Dechloromonas sp. (assembly GCA_016790845.1). Taxonomy (GTDB): domain Bacteria; phylum Pseudomonadota; class Gammaproteobacteria; order Burkholderiales; family Rhodocyclaceae; genus Azonexus. Next base: position 6,368 of record JAEUOH010000279.1, on the reverse strand, counting down.
GCGAACAGGCTGGTGCGCAGGGCGTCGCCGTTACGGATGATTTCCAGACTTTTGCGCAGCGCGCAGGCGATGGCGGGTGGTGCGGCGGTGGTGAAGATGTAGCTGCGGCCTTTTTGCAGCAGGTATTCGATGGCTGTTGCCGAGCCGGCGACGAAGGCGCCGCCGACACCGGCCGCCTTGCCCAGCGTGCCCATCAGCAGGATGCGCGGCGCGGCTGGCAGGTTGAAGTGGGCGAGGCAGCCCTTGCCCTGCGCGCCGAGAACGCCGAAGCCGTGCGCGTCGTCGATCACCAGCCAGGCGTCGTAACGCTCGGCCAATGCGAAGAGCAGCGGCAACGGGGCAAGGTCGCCATCCATGCTGAAGACGGCATCGGTGACGATGACTTTGGTGGCGGCACTGCTGGCGGCGAGCATCTTTTCCAGCGCCGCCATGTCGTTGTGCGGGTAGCGCTGGACGTCGGCGCCATTGGCCTTGGCCAGTTGCATGGCGTCGATCAGCGAGGCGTGGTTCAGCTTGTCGGCAAACACCGCAGCGCCGCGCCCGGCCAGGGTTGGCGTGACGGCAAGGTTGGCGAGGTAGCCGGTCGAGAAGGTGAGGGCGCGGGGAAAGCCGGAGAAGGCGGCGATTTCCTGTTCCAGCGTTTCATGCGGCGTCAGGTGGCCGCTGACAAGATGCGAGGCGCCGCTGCCGGCCCCCCATAGCAGCGCGCCATCGGCCATCGCCTGCGCAATCTCGCGGTTGCCGGCCAGGCCGAGGTAGTCGTTGCTGGCGAAATTGAGCACTTTTTTGCCGTCGACCGCAGCAAGCCTGCCGCAGGGCGATTCCAGGACGCGGCGACGGCGGGTGAGGCCGGCGGCGGCGAGTTCATGCATCACGGCGGCAAGCTCGGCGTTGAGTCGGTCGGGTTGGGTCATCGTTTACACCAGTTTGAAGTGCTTGCGTCCCGGCAGGCGATACGTTTCGAAATCGGCGCGATCCAGTGTCCAGATAACGCTACAGCCAGTCTTCAGCGCGGCCACGACTAGCGATGCATCGGCCAGATCCATCGGACGGTCGGCATAGCGTTCGATCCAGTCGATGGCGGTGACCAGTTCGTCGCGGCCAAGCGGCAGCACTTCCAGGCCACCGCGTTCCACCCAGTGATAGAGCGGCAGTGTCGCGGCAACGGTGTCGGCGAGGTGCGAGAACTCGGTGAGCACGGCCCAGGTGGTGAGCAGGCGCCCGCGATAGCGTTCCAGGTGCTCGACACATCTTGCGTGATGTTTGTCGCGGCGGTTGGCCAGGGCCACCAGCGGCCCGGTATCGACCAGTAGCAAATTCACGGGGCGCTACCAGCTCCATGTTTGCGGGCAATGGCGGCGCGTACTGCGGAGCGGCTGTTTTCGGCGGTGTTTTCGTCAAGCGCCAGTGCGCCGACGAAGCCGGTTTCGCAGGCGATGTCGTAGGGCGTGCGGGGCGGTGTCTCGGTGACAAAGTGCTTTTCCAGCAACTCGATGATGACCTCGGATTTGCTGCGCCGGGTTTCCACGCAATAACGCGCCAACGCCTGTTCCAGGCGCGGGGGGATGCGAACGGTTGTGGTCATGGCTGGGCTCCGGGGTGAGTTTGTATTAACGGTAATACAAAGCTGCGGGTGGCGCAAGGGGTGGATTCAGCGGCGTTCCCAGAGCGTGACTTCCGACAGCGTGTGCTGGAATTTGCGTTTGGTTTCGCGGATGACGAAGGGTACGGCTTGCGGCTCGCGCAGCAGGTGGAAGTGCGGGGCGAGCAGGGCTTTCAGGCCGTCCAGCGTGGTGAAGTTTTCGCCATCCTTCTTGAAGCCGCCGATCCAGGCTTCGCGTTTGGTGTGTTCTTCCAGCCAGGTGTAGGGCGAGGCAATGACGAGTAGGCCGCCGGGGTTGAGGCGCTGGTGGATGCTGGCGAGGAAGAGGGCCGGGTCGTAGAGGCGGTCGATCAGGTTGGCGGCGAGGACGAGGTCGTAGCCGGTGAAGATGGGCTTGAGATTGCAGGCGTCGCCCTGGAAGAATTCGACTTTCGGCGCGGTTTCGGTCAGGCCGAGGTCGGTCAGCACAAATTCCTTGTGGCTGACCAGTTCGCCCTCTTCGACCAGCGTGTAACGCAGGCTCCCCTGTTCGGCCAGTTGGGTGCCGATGCCGATGAAGCGGGCCGAGAAGTCGATGCCGGTGACGTGTTCGAAATGGCGGGCCAGCTCGAAAGTGGCGCGGCCGGTGGCGCAGCCGAGGTCGAGCGCGGTGCGGGCCGGCTTGTCGCCGCGTGCTGCAATGGCGAGTTGGGCCAGCGCGCGCGGGAAGTTGGGGACGCCGAAGTATTCGTCGCCGTAGTGGAATTCGATGTATTCCGAAATCAGTCGGTCGGTTTCGTAGTGCGAGGCCGGCTGGCTGGCCGGTGCGTCGGCGACGACGTAGCGGAAACCGGCATGCTGGAAGAAATGGCGGCGGAAGGCGTAACGCGACACTGGCGCCGCTTCGTTGCCGCAGGAAATCCAGGAGCCGCCTTTCATCAGGTTGTGGCGCTCGTCGAAAGTCGGGGTCGTGAAGTCGTCGTAGATCGGGTGGACTTCAAAACCGGCGAAGGGGTAGATTGGGGTTTCCAGCCATTGCCAGACGTTGCCGACAACGTCGAAGAGCGGTCCGTGGGCGTAGCGGGTAACCGGACAACTGGAGGCGTCGTCGACGAGTCCGAGATTGGCTGGCGGCAAGGCGCCGGGCAGGTCGGCGATGCCGGCGAAGCGGCGCAGCGCCTGCCATTCGTCCTCGCTCGGCAGGCGCACGGGCTGGCCGCTGGTGCGCGCCTTCCAGTTACAGAAGGCCTTGGCTTCGTGGTAATTGGTTTCCACCGGCCAATCCCAGGGCATGGCGACTTCTTCGAGCATCAGGCGCAGGCGCCATTCGCTGCCATCCTTGACCCAGAAGGTCGGGTGTTCGGCGTGGGTGAATTGCTTCCAGGCGGCGCCTTCTTCCTGCCACAGCGCGTCGTCGGCATAGCCGCCGGCCTCGACGAAGGCAAGGAATTCCCGGTTGGAAACGAGGTATTGGCTGGCCTTGAAGGCTGCGGTCAACGCTTCGTGGGTGCCGAATTCGTTGTCCCAGCCGTAGATCTGCGGGGCGCTGCGCTCACGGCCGAGGCAAAATTCGGCGGCGGGAATATCGATCAGCGCGTTTTTCGGCGCGGCCCCGCTGTCGCGGCAAGGCGCCCAGGCGGGGTGGGGCCGGACGTACTTCAGGTGATGCTGGCGAATCAGCACCGACGAGGTTTCGAGGTGAATGCGCTCGTGCTCGATGCCCATCAGGACGATCCAGAACGGGTCTTCCCAGCCGATGGGCAGGGTCAGCGGCTGCGTGCGAATCAGTTGGTCGACGGCCGCGCGGGCGGCTTGCCGGTAATCGCGCACGGCAGCGACACTCGGCCAGTCGTAACGGGTGTCGTTGAGATCGTCCCAACTCATTTCATCGACGCCGATGGCGAACATCGATTCGTAGCCGGGGTTGATGCGTTCGACCAGCCCGGCCAGCGCCAGCTTGTTGATGAAGAAGGTGGCGGTGTGTCCGAAGTAGAAGATCAGCGGATGGCGCAGCGAAATCGGCTTGACGTAGTAGGCCTCGTCGCAGGTCAGCGTCTCGAACAATAGCTCGTAGCGGTCGAAGGTGGCGTGGAAGTAGTCGAGGATCTGCTGGCGCTTCTGCTCGGGGTCGGTGCCGGTGAGCAGCGGCGTGCCGGGAAAGGGCGCTGGTTTCATGCGGATAAGGCCTCGTCGAGCGCCGCGCCGACCGCACCGCCAAGGTGGGCAATTTCTTCGTCGGTGACGATGTAGGGCGGCATCAGGTAGACGGTGTTGCCGATGGGCCGGATCAGCGCTTCGCGATCCAGCGCGGCGCGGTAGAAACGGCGGGAAAAGTGCGGGTCGTCGGTGGCGACATCGAAGGCGGCGATCATGCCGCGCTGGCGCAGGTGGCGTACTTGCGGGTGCGTCGCTAGCGGCGCGAGGGCGGCGCTGATTTTTGCCCCTTTTTGGCGGTTGACCGCAACTACCGCGTCCTGCTCGAAAATATCCAGCGTCGCCAGCGCCGCGCGGCAGGCGAGCGGGTTGCCGGTGTAGGAATGCGAATGCAGGAAGGCGCGGGCCACCGAGTCGTCGAGGAAGGCGGCGTAGATGGTGTCGCTGGAAAGCACGATGGAGAGCGGCAGGTAGCCGCCCGAAATACCTTTCGACAGGCACATCAGGTCGGGGCGGATTTCTGCCTGTTCGTGGGCGAAAAAGGTGCCGGTGCGGCCGCAGCCGACGGCGATTTCGTCGCAGATCAGGTGCACTTCAAAACGGTCGCACAGCTGGCGGGCCAGCCGCAGGTATTCGGGGTCGTACATCGCCATGCCGGCGGCGCCCTGCACCAGCGGTTCGACGATCAGCGCCGCGATCCGCTCGCCGTATTGTTCGAGGTGGTTTTCCAGCGCAGCGGCGGCGCGGCGGGCAACATCGGCCGGCGACTCGCCGGCTTCGGCCAGCCGGAAATCGGGCGAGGGAACGACGGTCGCGGCGCGCACCAGCGGCGCGTAGGCGTCCTTGAAAATGGCGACATCGGTAACGGCCAGCGCGCCGACCGTTTCGCCGTGGTAGCTGCCGGCAAGACAGAGGAATTCAGCTTTCTCCGGCCGGCCGACATTGCGCCAGTAATGAAAGCTCATCTTCAGCGCGATCTCGGTGGCCGAGGCGCCGTCCGAGGCGTAGAAGGCGTGGCCCAGCGCGCCGCCGGTCAACGCCGATAACCGCTCGGAAAGCTCGACCACCGGCTGGTGCGTGAAGCCGGCCAGCATGACGTGTTCGAGCGTTTCCAGTTGTTCCTTCAAGGCCGCGTTGATGCGCGGATTGGCGTGACCGAAAAGATTGGTCCACCACGAACTGATGCCGTCGAGGTAGCGCTTGCCGTCGAAGTCGTAAAGCCAGGCGCCGCTGCCCCGGGCGATGGGCACCAGCGGCAGGTGGGTCGGCGAACCGGCGTCTGCGTGGTGCCGCATCTGCGTGCACGGGTGCCAGACGGCGGCCTGACTGCGCGCCAGCCAGTCCTGGTTGGCCGACTTGGTGTTCACGTCAGTGCAGCGCCTGTGAATTGGCCGCCGCCTGTTCCGGCATTTCGGCGTGCACCAGTTCGGCTTCGGCGTTGGGGTAGAGCGGGGCGCCGCAGTCGTCGCAGAATTCCATCGGGAAGTGATGGTCGAGGAAAACCACATCCTTGACCCCGGCTTCGCGCAGCACGGCTTCGATTTCGCTGGCAGCGTCGGTCGCTTCGTCTTCGGCGCCGAGCAACGGCCAGACGATGCCGTGGTAGGTCTCGTCCTTGTCCTTGGGGCCGAGGCCGACGCGGTATTCTTCCATGCGGCGGTCGTAGCAGGGGCCGACGACGGCGCGGATGTCGGCCGGCATCAGGCCGAGCATGGTTTGCAGGAAGGCGACCGAGGCCTTCAGCGAATACGGGCGCGACAGGCGGTCGGCATTGCGGCAGGAGGCGTGGTAGGCATCCGGCAGCAACGGCTGCCAGGCGCAGCCGGTGAGCAGCGGCTCCAGATTCGGGCTGCCCTGCTTGATCCATTCCTTGAGCGCCGATTCCTTGTTGCCGTCCTTTTCGTTCCAGCGGAACAGCGGCTTGCCGCGCGGCACGGCGATGCTGCCGACCAGATAACGCACGTCGGAAAGAAAACGGTTGGTTTCGGCCATGCCGTTGGTGTCGACCGCGAGATGCTGGCCGGCGAGCGTGGCTTGGCCCAGCGCCTGGGTAAGTTGCCATGTGTCGCAGAAGCTGCGCGGCAGCTGGTCGGGGCTGAACAGGAAGTCGGCCAGCGCAACGCGCGTGTCGGCGCCGAAGACGTGGGCGCCGAGATGCACGGCGAGCGCTTCGACGGTGCTTTTCGGCAAAGGGCTGGCGGGAATCGAGAAACGCGACCAGGCGAGTACCGGCGCGGCGAAAAGCTGGATGTCGAATTCCTGGCCGTGGAAATCCATGTGGCCGGTTTCGGCACGCGACTCGACCATGTCGGCGAGTTCGTCGTGGGCACGCGGATTGGCCTCGAACAAGCGGTCGAGGGCGGTGTTGATGTCGTCCTCGGCACCGTTTTTCAAGAGACTGTCGACGGTTTCAGCAAGCTGGCTCTCCCAGTAGCTGTCTTCCAGCTTGCCGCCGGATTCGGATAAACCGGTAGCCAGGCGCTGGAGTTCGGCAGCATCGCGTGAAAGGCGGTCGCGCGAGCCGAAGCGGGTTCGTTTCATGGGTTTTCCAGAAAATTCAAAGAATCAATTTTACCAGCCGGTAAAATCCGGCGTATCGCAATGCGCAAAATTCACCGAAGCCCGTTCTCAT
>JAEUOH010000207.1 GCA_016790845.1 Dechloromonas sp. | reverse complement strand
TTTCTTATACGAAAACAGCGCGCCTTTTTGGCCACTGCCCCCTGTTTGGTGCCGACGGCGAGACTCGAACTCGCACAGCTTGCGCCACTACCCCCTCAAGATAGCGTGTCTACCAATTTCACCACGTCGGCCCTGCTTTTTGGCTCCCCGGCGAGGCATAAATGCCGGACAACCCACCTTGCGTTACTTCGGTATTTCTTTTGCCTTGGAGCCAGCATCCGCCGGGACCGCAGGCGTTTCGGCAACCGCTGGCGCAGGCTGCGAAACCGGCTGCGATTGTACCGTTTCCTGCATCACACTACCAGTCGTTTTTGGCTTGTGCGAAGCGACATAAGCAAGACTCAGGCTGGTAGTAAAAAACACGGCTGCCAAAATCCCGGTGGTGCGGCTCAGGAAATTAGCGGAACCGGTTGCACCAAAAAGACTACCAGAGGCACCACTACCGAAGGCAGCCCCCATGTCCGCGCCCTTGCCATGCTGCATCAGGACGAGCCCGATAATGGCCAGCGCCACCAGGATATGGATTGTGAGAAGAAGAGAAAAAAGCCAGTTCATTATTTCCGCCTATCAACTTGCCGCTTGGCAAATCGCAAGAAAATCATCCGCAACCAACGCCGCCCCACCGATCAGACCACCATCAATATCGGGCTGCGCAAACAATTCAGCCGCATTTTGCGGCTTGACGCTACCGCCATACAGAATTCGTAAACCAGCGGCCAACTCCATTTTCCTGCCAGCGACAAGCGCACGCAGTGCAGCATGAACCTCCTGCGCCTGCCCCGGAGTTGCCGTCAACCCTGTTCCAATGGCCCATACCGGCTCATAAGCAACCACTGCCGCACTCAGTGCCTCAACACCAGCGAACCCTACTACCGCGTCGAGTTGCCGCGCGACCACCGTCACGGTCTGACCAGACTCCCGCTCCACAAGCGTTTCACCAACACACAGCACGGGCACCAAACCGGCCTTCTGTGCCGCCACGAACTTGGCGGCGACAGTAACATCACTTTCGCCAAAAAGACTGCGCCGCTCGGAATGGCCGACCAGCACATAGCGGCAACCGAAGTCGACCAACATCGAGGCGGACACCTCACCGGTGTAAGCCCCCGATTCATGCTCGCTGAGCGACTGCGCGCCCCACGAAATCAGCGTACCCTCAAGCTCTGATTGAACCTGCGCGAGATACGGATAAGGCGCACATATTGCCACTTCGCAGCCAACACTAGAAACTCCGGACTTCAAGCGCTCCAGCAAGGCTGCATTACTCTGGAGGTTGCCATGCATCTTCCAGTTTCCAGCGACAAGCTTTTTTCGCATGTGACAGGCCGTTCCGTTGGCAAAAACCCTAGGATTATAGTGGGCGCACAGGTTTACCGTCAAGAATCAGCGGGACTGCAAAGCGTTCACCGCCCCGCCTCGCGTACCACTGCAGCAAGTTCCTCGGCGGCGGCAAACACCTCCTCCCGATCCTCTCCCTCGACCATCACCCGTAACAGAGGCTCGGTGCCCGAGGCGCGCAGCAATACCCGCCCCCGCCCAGCGATACGCGCCTCGACATTTTTGAGGCACCGCTGAATCGACGCATTCTCCTTCCACGGAAACTCCTTCGCGACGGGTACATTGATGAGTTTCTGCGGATATAGATGCAGGCCTCCCAGTAAATCGGCCAGACTGCCACCCAACTCTCGTAATGCTGCCAAAACCTGCAGCGCGGCAATGATGCCGTCTCCGGTTGTGTGGCGATCAAGCGCAAGGATGTGGCCGGAGTTCTCTCCGCCGTACAACCACCCTTTTTCATGCAGCATTTCGACCACATAGCGATCCCCGACGGCCGCCCGAGCGAAGGGAATGCCCATCTTGCCAAGGGCATGCTCAAGCGCCAGATTGGTCATCAACGTGCCGACGACACCCTTTACTTCACCGTGCCGCGCCCGACTCTTGACAATCGCATGGAGCAACTGATCTCCGTCATAGAGCTTGCCAGCGGCATCGACCATCTGGATTCGATCCGCATCGCCGTCCAGGGCCACGCCGAGGTCTGCCCTGTGGATGAGAACGGCGTCGCACAACGCCTTGGGTGAGGTCGCGCCGAAGCCGTCATTGATGTTCAACCCATTGGGCTGTGAACCGATCGTCACGACATCGGCGCCAAGTTCATGGAAAACGTCCGGCGCAGTGTGATAGGCAGCCCCGTGCGCGCAATCGACGACAACTTTCAGTCCGCGCAGGTCGAGATCGTTGGGAAAAGTGCTTTTACAGAATTCGATATAGCGGCCACGCGCATCGTCTATCCGCTTGGCGCGACCGAGATCCGCCGCCGCCACGCAAACCATGGGCTGATCGATACCGGCCTCGATGGTCAGTTCCACATCGTCGGGCAGCTTGGTACCCTGGCCCGAAAAGAACTTGATGCCGTTATCGAAATACGGATTGTGGGATGCCGAGATCACGATCCCTGCCTGCAACCGCAGGGCACGGGTCAGGTAGGCCACGGCGGGAGTCGGCATCGGCCCGACCAGGCAAACATCGACGCCGGCCGCAGAGAAACCCGCTTCGAGCGCCGATTCGAGCATGTAACCTGAGAGCCGGGTGTCCTTGCCAATCAGCACCGACGGGCGCTCGCCTTCCGGCATGACGGCCTGACCCAGCAACGCCTTGCCGGCCGCATAGCCGAGGCGCATCACGAAATCCGGGGTGATTGGCACTTGGCCGACACGACCGCGTACGCCGTCGGTGCCAAAATACTTTCTATTCATTGCAGATTTCCTCTCTCTTCCACGGCTGCAAGAACAGCCAGCGCATCTACTGTTTCCGCGACATCATGCACGCGCAGGATCTTCGCGCCTTTTTGGACCGCCAGTATTGCGGCAGCAATACTGGCGGCCATCCGCCCTTCCACCGGGCGCCCCGTGATCGCCCCGAGCATGGATTTCCTCGAGGCACCGATCAGAACCGGGAGTTCATCGACGCTTGTTGCGCTCAACGCCCGAAACAAGGCCAAATTGTGCACCAGGGTCTTGCCGAAGCCGAGCCCGGGATCGAGCACAATACGGTCGTCGGCAATCCCTGCGGCCCGACAAGAATTTACTTGGGCGGCAAGGAAAGCCCGCACCTCGCCAACGACATCGTCGTAGCTGGGCGCCTGTTGCATGGTTGCCGGCTCACCCGCCATGTGCATCAGACAAACCGCACAATCGCTGGCGGCTACGATGTCGATCGCCCCCGGATGAGTCAGTGCGCTGATGTCGTTAATCATCGTCGCGCCTGCCTCCAGTGCCGCGCGCATGACACCAGGTTTGTAGGTATCGACCGACACCGGCACGCCCCAGGCTGAAACCTCCCTGAGCACAGGGATCAGACGCCGCAGCTCTTCGGCTTCCGGCGTTCGTATCGCCCCGGGGCGGGAGGATTCCGCACCAAGATCGAGGATATCGGCACCTGCATCGAGCTGATGGCGGGCATGACGGATGGCACGCGCAGCGTCGCCTCCCGTGCCATCGCCCGAAAACGAGTCCGGGGTCAGGTTGACGATGCCCATTATCAGCGGGCGGCCTAGTGGCAGCCTGAAGCGGCCGCAGTGAAGGACGGACATTGGAAAAAAGAAAAAGCCGGGAGCACGCCCCCGGCTGGGTTTATTTTCTGGCGATCAGGCCGTCGCCGGAGCACTCGGTGCCGCACCGGAGGCATCGGTCGGCGGTGTGGAACGCTGTGCGCTCTGCGTTGGCTTCGGCGGACGCGGCGATTTTCCGGCCATGATGTCGTCGATCTGCTCGGCATCAATGGTCTCCCATTCGAGCAGTGCCTTGGTCATCGCCTCGACCTTGTCGCGATTGTCTTCCAGCAGTTGGCGCGCCAGCGCATATTGCTGGTCGATGATGCGACGGATTTCCGCGTCGACCTTCTGCATTGTCGCTTCCGAAACGTTCTTGTGCTGGGTCACCGAACGACCGAGGAAGACTTCGCCCTCGTTCTCGCCATAAACCATCACACCGAGGTCGGACATGCCGTAACGCGTCACCATGTCGCGCGCCATCGCGGTCGCACGTTCAAAATCGTTGGATGCGCCAGTGGTCATCTGATCCATGAACAACTCCTCGGCGATCCGTCCGCCGAACAGAACTGCGATGCGACTCATCAGGTACTGACGGTCATAGGCGTAGCGATCCTGCTCAGGCAACTGCATGGTCAGCCCCAGGGCACGACCACGCGGAATGATCGTGACCTTATGTACCGGATCTGATTTCGGCACCAGTTTGGCAACCACGGCGTGGCCCGACTCATGGTAGGCCGTGTTCATCTTCTCTTCCTCGCTCATCACCATGCTGCGACGCTCGGCGCCCATCATGATCTTGTCCTTGGCCATCTCGAAATCGTCCATATCCACCAGACGTTTGTTGCGCCGCGCTGCGAACAAGGCAGCCTCATTGACGAGGTTGGCAAGGTCGGCGCCAGAAAAACCGGGCGTACCGCGAGCGATGACATCGGCCTTGACGTCACCGGCGATCGGCACCTTACGCATGTGCACCTTTAGGATTTCCTCGCGACCGCGAATATCCGGCAATGGCACGACGACCTGACGGTCGAAGCGCCCAGGACGCAACAGCGCCGGATCGAGAATGTCAGGACGGTTGGTCGCGGCAATGACGATGATGCCGGAATGCCCTTCGAAACCGTCCATCTCGACCAGCAACTGGTTCAGGGTCTGTTCACGCTCGTCATTGCCACCGCCCAGGCCGGCGCCGCGGTGACGACCGACCGCGTCGATTTCGTCGATGAAAATGATGCACGGGGCGTGTTTCTTGGCGTTCTCGAACATGTCGCGGACACGCGCAGCGCCAACACCGACGAACATTTCAACAAAATCGGAACCGGAAATACTGAAGAACGGCACTTTGGCCTCGCCGGCGATCGCTTTGGCAAGCAGGGTCTTGCCGGTGCCCGGGTTGCCGACCATCAGCACGCCCTTGGGAATTCGGCCACCGAGCTTCTGGAACTTGGATGGATCGCGCAGGAAATCAACCAGCTCCTGCACTTCTTCCTTGGCCTCATCGCAACCGGCGACATCGACGAAGGTAATGGTGTTCTGCGCTTCGTCGGTCATCCGGGCGCGCGACTTGCCGAACGAAAAGGCACCGCCCTTGCCGCCACCCTGCATCTGGCGCATGAAGAAGACCCAGACGCCGATCAGCAGCAGCATCGGGAACCAGCTGACGAAGAGATTCATCAGGAACGACGGCTCCTCTTCCGGCTTTGCTTCGATCTTGACGCCGTTCTTGAGCAAGTCGGAAACCATCCAGAGATCGGGCGGCGCGTAAGAGGTAATGCGCTTGCCCTCGGTCGTCGTCGCTTTCAGCGTACGGCCTTCGATGACGACCTTGCTGATACGGCCTTGCTTGACCTCGTCGAGGAACTGCGAATATTCGATCGATCCCTGCGCAACCTGGCGGGTGTTGAATTGATTGAACACGGTCATCAGCACCAAGCCGATGACGAGCCAGACTGCCAAGTTTTTGAACATATTGTTCAAGTTTGCTCTCCTTCTACAGCGTCGAGCGACAAAAACGTCATTTTATACATAACTTTCAACGCAATACACGACCGAGCAAATAAAGCTCGGCACTGCGGTCGCGAGACGCTTCCGGTTTGCGCACCGCAACCGTCTTGAATACCTCGCGCATGGCGCGTAAAAATGCTTCGTAATCCGCGCCTTGAAAGACTTTGACCAGAAACGCGCCTTCCGGTTTCAGGTGCGCCTTTGAAAACTCCAGCCCCAGTTCGGCCAGGTACATGATCCGCGCCTGGTCGACGAGCGGTACCCCTGACATATTGGGTGCCATGTCCGACATTACAAGTCCCACGCTACGCCCGTTGAGCTTTTCTTCGAGCCTGACCAGCACATCGTCCTCCCGAAAGTCGCCCTGAATGAAGTCGACACCATGAATCGGCTCCATTTCCAGCAGATCAAGGGCCAGCACCATTCCGGTTTCGCCAACCCGTCTGGCCGCAACTTGAGACCAGCCCCCCGGCGTCGCGCCAAGATCGACCACCACCTCGCCACGTTTCAGGAGCCTGTCCTTGTCATCCATCTCCATCAGCTTGAAAGCCGCGCGCGAGCGCCAGCCTTCCTTTTTCGCAAGCTGAACGAAAGGGTCATTGACATGCTCGCGCATCCAAGCTTTGCTGGTTCTGGTTCTTTTCATTCGGTAAAATGCCGTTTTTGAAAGGTTTGATATGCTGCAACTAACTTCTACCCAGCGCCGAGAATTGCGCGCCCAGGCCCACAACCTGAATCCCGTCGTCTCGATCGCCGAAAACGGCCTCACCAAGGCGGTTCTCGCGGAAATCGACGTCAACCTGCAAGCGCACGAGTTAATCAAGATACGCGTTTACGGTGACAGCCGTGAAGATCGCGCCGCCTATCTTGAGCAGATCTGCACTGAAATGGGTGCCGCACCGGTTCAACAAATTGGCAAACTGCTGGTGGTTTACCGCCCCGCCCCAACCGACCCTGCTGCGGTCAACGCCCAAAAAAGCCCAAAATCGCGGCGCCCGGCCGCTGCCCCGCGCAAGACCAAGCGCGCGTTCCAGGGCTGATCACTTCAGCCCGCGATCGGCCCAGACGACCAGCCACAAGCCCAACAGACTCTGCACCAGATAGAGAATGCTGGAAATGCCATGCCAGGCAGCGAATCGGTCACGCATCACGCTTTCCATGACTTCGCGCGGCAAGGCCGCCGCTTTCAGCTGCGCCATCAGGGGCTGAATGCCGAACTGACTGGCCGCTACGAGCAAGACCATCAGGAACACCAGCCAGAAACCCGCGTTTCTGAAAACATGTACACCGCGCCGCGCAGTCATGAAGATCATCAGGTAAGCAGCACTGGCGAGCCCGATCCAGCCGATCAGCGCGAAAAGCCTGCCCGCCACCGCACCAGCAAGTTGCCGGTCGCCAAGGGTGCTGAAAAGCACCGGTGCGGCGATGTATCCGATGGCCCACATACCACCGACCCAAAGGGTGATGGCCGCCAGGTAGAGCGCCTCGGACAGTCTGCGCACCGATCGCTACTCGTAGCGAACGTCGATGATTTCGTATTCGCGGATGCCGCCCGGCGCCTGAACCTGGGCGATATCGCCGGCATATTTCCCGATCAGCGCGCGCGCCATCGGCGAGGCCACTGAAAGCTTGGCATTCTTGATATCGGCCTCGTCTTCGCCAACGATCTGATAGGTCGCGACATCGCCGGAATCCTGATCCTCGATTTCCACCGTGGCACCAAAAACGCAACGACCATCCGCATCGAGGAGCTTGGGATCGATGATCTGGGCATTCGACAGCTTGCCTTCGACCTCCTGGATTCGCCCTTCGACAAACCCCTGGCGCTCCTTGGCGGCATCGTACTCGGCATTTTCGGAAAGATCGCCATGCGCACGTGCCTCGGCAATCGCTGCAATGACGGCCGGGCGATCGATCGTTTTCAGGCGATGCAGTTCCGCGCGAAGCTTTTCGGCACCGGTTACGGTCAACGGGACTTTACTCATCTTTTCTTCCAGCAAAAGCAAACCGCCGGCGCCCTTTAAGGGCCGCCCGGCGGCTCGGAGTTTTGTTAGTGAAGCTGCTCGTGCAACGCTTGTATCGGATAAACCACGAGTTCACCAAGATTGCGAATTCCTTCCGCTGCCGCCTCGGCACCCCAGATGGTTGTGTACATCGTGACGCGCGCCTGCAGGCCGGAGGTACGAATCGAACGGGAATCGTTGATTGCCCCACGCTTTTCCTCGACCGTGTTGATGATCAGTGCAATCTCGTTGTTCTTGATCATGTCGACGATGTGCGGACGCCCTTCGGTAACCTTGTTGACCGGCGCCACCGGCAAGCCTGCCGCTGCGATTGCATGCGCGGTGCCGCGCGTGGCAACCAGATGGAAACCGGCTTCATGCAGGTGACGGGCAATTTCAATCGCCTTGGCCTTGTCCCCGTCCTTGACCGACAGGAACACCTTGCCTGCCTTCGGCAGCTTCACACCGGCCGCCAGCTGCGACTTGATGAAGGCTTCGGCAAAACTGACGCCGACCCCCATCACTTCGCCGGTCGACTTCATTTCAGGGCCGAGAATGGTGTCGACCCCGGGGAACTTGACGAAGGGGAAGACGGCTTCCTTGACCGAGAAATACGGCGGCACGACTTCCTTGCTGATGCCCTGCGCCTTCAAGCTCTTGCCCGACATGCAGCGGGCAGCAATCTTGGCCAGTTGCAGGCCGGTCGCCTTGGATACATAGGGCACGGTACGCGAAGCACGCGGATTGACTTCGAGTACGTAGACGTCGTTGTCCTTGATCGCGAACTGCACGTTCATCAGGCCGCAAACGTTCAGGGCCTTTGCCATCAGCTTTGTCTGCCGACGCAGCTCGTCCTGGATCGAGGCGGACAGCGAGTACGGCGGCAGCGAGCAGGCGGAGTCACCGGAGTGCACACCGGCTTGTTCGATGTGCTCCATGACGCCGCCGATGATCACTTCTTCACCATCGGACAGGGCATCGACGTCGCACTCGACGGCATCGTTCAGGAAGCGGTCGAGCAGCACAGGCGAATCGTTGGAAACCTTGACCGCTTCTCGCATGTAGCGCTCGAGGTCCTTCTGCTCATGGACGATTTCCATGGCGCGGCCACCCAGCACATAGGACGGGCGGACGACCAGTGGGTAGCCGATTTCCTGGGCCAGACGCAGCGCATCTTCTTCGGTGCGCGCAGTCCGGTTGGGCGGCTGCTTGAGGCCGAGATCGTGCAGCAGCTTCTGGAAGCGCTCGCGGTCTTCCGCGATGTCGATGGATTCCGGCGTCGTGCCGATGATGGGCACGCCGTTGGCTTCTAGTGCCAGCGCCAACTTGAGCGGGGTTTGGCCGCCGTACTGGACGATGACGCCGACCGGTTTCTCGATGGCGCAAATTTCCAGCACGTCTTCCAGCGTCAGCGGCTCGAAGTACAGACGGTCGGACGTGTCGTAGTCGGTAGAAACGGTTTCCGGATTGCAGTTGACCATGATGGTCTCGTAGCCATCTTCGCGCATTGCCATCGCTGCATGCACGCAGCAATAGTCGAACTCGATGCCCTGGCCGATGCGGTTCGGACCGCCGCCGAGGACCATGATCTTTTTCTTGTCGGTCGGCATCGCCTCGCACTCGTCCTCATAGGTCGAGTACAGGTAGGCGGTGTCGGTCGAGAATTCGGCCGCGCAGGTATCAACGCGCTTGTATACCGGACGCACGCCCAGTTCATGGCGACGCTTCCGGAACTCGGCTTCCGTCGTCTTCAGCAAATAAGCCAGGCGACGGTCAGCAAAGCCCTTCTTTTTCAAGAAACGCAGCTCGTCTGCGGTCAACGACAAAAACTCGCGTTTTTCGACAGCCAGTTCCAGATCGACGATTTCCTTGATCTGCACCAGGAACCACGGGTCGATCTTGGTCAGGTCGAAAACCTTCTCGACGCTCATGCCGACACCGAAGGCATCTGCGACATACCACAGGCGATCCGGCGTCGGACGGGCCAACTGCTCATCGATCGTTTCCGGATCGACCGACTTCAGATTGAAGCCGTCGACGCCGACTTCCAGCCCGCGCAAGGCCTTCTGCAGCGATTCCTGGAAGGTGCGGCCCATGGCCATTACTTCACCGACCGACTTCATCTGGGTGGTCAGCGTCGAATCGGCCTGCGGGAATTTCTCGAAGGCGAAGCGCGGCACCTTGGTGACGACGTAGTCAATGGACGGTTCGAACGACGCTGGGGTCTTGCCGCCGGTGATATCGTTGGCCAGTTCGTCGAGCGTGTAGCCGACAGCCAGCTTGGCCGCAATCTTGGCGATCGGGAAGCCGGTGGCCTTGGAGGCCAGCGCCGACGAACGCGAGACACGCGGGTTCATTTCAATGACGATGCAGCGACCGTCCTTCGGATTGATCGAAAACTGTACGTTGGAACCGCCAGTATCGACGCCGATTTCGCGCAGCACGGCGATCGAGGCGTTGCGCAGCAGCTGGTATTCCTTGTCGGTCAGCGTCTGGGCCGGCGCGACGGTGATCGAGTCGCCGGTATGGACGCCCATCGGGTCGAGGTTCTCGATCGAGCAGACGATGATGCAGTTGTCCGCTTTGTCGCGGACGACTTCCATTTCGTATTCCTTCCAGCCGAGTAGCGACTCTTCGATCAGCAGCTCGTTCGTCGGCGAGGCTTCGAGACCGCGTTTGCAGATGGTCTCGAACTCTTCCATGTTGTAGGCGATGCCGCCGCCAGTGCCGCCCAGCGTGAAGGACGGGCGGATGATGGTCGGGAAACCGATAGCAGCCTGCACCTGGTAGGCCTCTTCCATGCTGTGCGCGGTGGCCGAGCGGGCCGAACCGAGACCGATCTTGGTCATCGCGTCCTTGAACTTCTGGCGATCCTCGGCCTTGTCGATGGCTTCCTTGGAGGCGCCGATCAGCTCGACGCCGAACTTGGCGAGCACGCCCTCACGGTCGAGGTCGAGCGCGCAGTTCAGCGCGGTCTGGCCGCCCATGGTCGGCAGCAGCGCGTCCGGACGTTCCTTCTCGATGATCTTGGCGACGACCTGCCAGGTGATCGGCTCGATGTAGGTGACGTCGGCCATCTCCGGGTCGGTCATGATGGTCGCCGGATTGGAGTTCACCAGGATGACCTTGTAACCCTCTTCGCGCAAGGCCTTGCAGGCCTGGGCGCCGGAGTAGTCGAATTCGCAGGCCTGACCGATGATGATCGGGCCGGCGCCGATGATGAGAATGCTTTGAATGTCTGTACGTTTCGGCATCTTTGTTCTCTCTCTGTGCCGCTTATTGCGCGTTATTGAGCGCAGTCACGCCACGCGTCATGGTGTCGAGGAAGCGGTCGAACAGGTAGGCCACGTCGTGCGGGCCCGGACTGGCCTCAGGGTGCCCCTGGAACGAGAAAGCCGGCACATCGGTGCGAGCAATCCCCTGCAGGGAACCATCGAACAGCGACACGTGCGTGGCACGCAAGTTGGCCGGCAGCGACTCCGGATCGACGGCAAAACCGTGGTTTTGGCTGGTGATCAACACTTGGCCGGAGTCGAGATCCTTGACCGGGTGGTTGGCACCGTGATGACCGAACTTCATCTTCAACGTCTTGGCACCGGACGCCAGGGCCAGCAGTTGATGACCGAGGCAGATGCCAAACGTCGGCACGCCACGGTCAAGGAATTCACGAATGGCGGCGATCGCGTAATCGCAAGGCTCCGGGTCGCCCGGGCCGTTAGACAGAAAAACGCCGTCCGGCTTCATCGCCAATACGTCTGTAGCCGGCGTCTGTGCCGGCACGACGGTCAAACTGACGCCACGCTCGGCCAGCATGCGCAGAATATTGCGCTTGACGCCAAAATCGTAGGCGACGACATGGAAACGCTCATCGCCACGTTGTTTGTAACCCTTCAGCGTCCACTCGGCTTCGCTCCAGGCATAGCCTTCCTTGGCCGAAACGACCTTGGCCAGGTCCATGCCGGCCAGCCCCGGGAAGGCCTTGGCCATCGCCAGGGCCTTGGCTTCGTCAACCTCGCCAGCCAGGATGCAACCGGCCTGGGCACCCTTCTCGCGCAGGATGCGGGTCAACTTGCGGGTATCGATACCGGCGATGGCAACGATGCCATGCTTCTTCAGGTAGCTGCCAAGGTCTTCTTCACTGCGCCAGTTGGAAGCGCGACGCGGCAGATCGCGAATGATCAGGCCGGCCGCATAGTTGGCATCGGACTCGAAATCCTCGGCATTGCAGCCGGTATTGCCAATATGCGGGTAGGTCAGCGTGACGATCTGGCGGCAATACGAGGGATCGGTCAGGATTTCCTGATAGCCCGACATCGCCGTGTTGAAAACCACTTCGCCGCTGGTGACGCCATCGGCGCCTATGGATTGGCCCTTGAATACCGTCCCATCGGCGAGGGCGAGGACGGCGGGTGTGTATGAGGGCAGCAGCGACACTTCGGCTCTCCTGATATTTTCTGCTTATTCATGTGCCAAGCGGGAAGGCTCGCGCCTCCCCGCTTGT
>JAEUOH010000149.1 GCA_016790845.1 Dechloromonas sp. | reverse complement strand
GCTGCGCGGCGATCTCGATGCGGTGGCCTCGGCGCTAGGCGACACGATCCAGGAGCATGTCGCGCTGGCGGGCATCGAGATCATCCAGGCGCGCATCGCGCATCTGGCCTACGCGCCGGAAATCGCCAGCGCCATGCTGCGCCGGCAGCAGGCGGCGGCGGTGGTCGCCGCGCGGACGCAGATCGTCGAGGGCGCGGTCGGCATGGTGCGGCTGGCAGTCGAGAACATCGAGCGTGACGGTTTCGTGCGGCTGGCCGATGACGACCGCGTGCGCCTGGTCAGCAACCTGATGACGGTGCTGGTGTCGGACAGCGAGACGCATCCGGTCATTTCGGTCGACAAGGGGGCGGGTTGATCGGTGAAAATCGGTCTTTGTTCACGGTCGACCGCAACCGGCGGGATTTGCGTATAGTTCCCGGCTCCCCGGCCTTTCCCAAATTCCCTGAACAGTACAGCGATGGAAACCATCCGCATCCGCGGCGCGCGCACGCATAACCTGAAGAACATCAATCTCGACCTGCCGCGCGACCGGCTGATCGTGATTACCGGGCTGTCCGGCTCGGGTAAGTCCTCACTCGCTTTCGACACCTTGTACGCCGAGGGCCAGCGGCGCTACGTCGAGTCGCTGTCGGCCTATGCCCGGCAGTTTTTGCAGTTGATGGAAAAGCCCGATGTCGACCTGATCGAAGGCCTGAGCCCGGCGATTTCCATCGAGCAGAAGGCGACCAGTCACAACCCGCGCTCGACCGTCGGTACCGTCACCGAAATCCACGACTACCTGCGCCTGCTCTACGCCCGCGCCGGCACACCGTATTGCCCCGATCACGACCAGCCGCTGGAAGCGCAGACGGTGTCGCAGATGGTCGACACCGTGCTGGCGCTGCCGGCCGAAACCAAGCTGATGATCCTCGCCCCGGTGGTCGCCAACCGCAAGGGCGAGCAGCTCGACCTGTTTGCCGAACTGCGCGCCCAAGGCTTCGCCCGCGTCCGCGTCGATGGCAGCGTTTACGAAATCGACGCCGTGCCCAAGCTGACCAAGTCGCACAAGCACAACGTTGATGTCGTGGTCGATCGCCTCAAGGTTCGCGACGACATGCGCCAGCGCCTGGCCGAATCCTTCGAAACCGCGCTGCGCCATGCCGACGGGCGGGCGATTGCGCTCGAAATGGACAGCGGCAAGGAGCACATGTTTTCCGCCAAGTTCGCCTGCCCGGTGTGCTCGTATGCCTTGCAGGAACTGGAACCGCGCCTGTTTTCCTTCAACAACCCGATGGGCGCCTGCCCGAAGTGTGACGGCCTGGGCGTCATCCAGTTCTTCGACCCCAAACGGGTGGTCACCGCGCCGCAACTGTCGCTGGCCGGCGGGGCGATTCGCGGCTGGGACAAGAAAAACCAGTTCTACTTCCAGATCATCGAATCGCTGGCCGCGCATTACGGCTTTTCGGTCGATACGCCGTTCGAGGAATTGCCGGAAACGGCGCGCCAGTTGATCCTCTACGGCTCGGGCAAGGAGGCGATCAACTTCCGCTACCTGAACGAAAAAGGCACCCGTTTCGACCGCAGCCACAGCTTCGAGGGTGTCATTCCGAATTTGGAGCGGCGCTATCGCGGCAGCGACTCGAACGCCGTGCGCGAGGAACTGGCCAAGTACATCAGCAATTCGACCTGCCCGACCTGCGGCGGAACGCGCTTGCGCACCGAGGCGCGGCATGTGCGGGTTGGCGACAAGACCTTGCACGAAATCAGCCGCCTGCCGCTGGGCGAGGCGCGCAATTACTTCAACTGCCTGACGCTGACCGGCGCCAAGGCGCAGGTGGCGGACAAGATCCTCAAGGAAATCACCGCGCGGCTATCCTTCCTGATTAACGTCGGCCTCGACTACCTGTGTCTGGAACGCTCGGCCGAAACGCTGTCGGGTGGCGAAGCGCAGCGCATCCGGCTCGCCTCGCAGATCGGCTCCGGCCTGACCGGCGTCATGTACGTGCTCGACGAGCCCTCCATCGGCCTGCACCAGCGCGACAACGACCGCCTGCTGCAAACCCTGAAAAACCTGCGTGACATGGGCAACACCGTGCTCGTCGTCGAACACGACGAGGACGCGATCCGCAGCGCCGATTACGTGATCGACATCGGCCCCGGCGCCGGGGTGCATGGCGGCGCCATCGTCGCCCAGGGCACGCCGGCCGAAGTGCAGGCCAATCCGCTGTCGATGACCGGCGACTACTTGGCCGGCCGCAAGTCAATTTCGGCCCCAAAAAGCCGTCGACCGCAACAGGCGGCAAAACAGCTCAAGGTCGTCGGCGCCACCGGCAACAACCTCAAGGATGTCACGCTGGAAATCCCCGGCGGCCTGTTCACCTGCATCACCGGCGTTTCCGGTTCCGGTAAGTCGACGCTGATCAACGACACCCTGTACGCCGCCGCTGCCCGCCATCTCTACGGTTCCAACGCCGAGCCGGCGCCCTACCGGGAAATCGTCGGGCTGGATTTGTTCGACAAGGTCATCAACGTCGACCAGGCGCCCATCGGTCGCACGCCGCGCTCCAACCCCGCGACCTATACCGGTCTGCTGACGCCGATTCGCGAACTATTCGCGCAGGTGCCCGAATCGCGGGCGCGCGGCTACGGGCCGGGGCGCTTCAGCTTCAACGTCAAGGGCGGCCGCTGCGAGGCCTGCCAGGGCGACGGCATGATAAAAGTCGAGATGCACTTCCTGCCCGACATCTACGTGCCCTGCGACGTTTGCCACGGAAAGCGCTACAACCGCGAAACGCTGGAAATCAATTACAAGGGCAAGAACATCCACGACATCCTCGGCATGACCGTCGAGCAGGCGCGCGAATTCTTCGACCCGGTGCCCAACATCGCCCGCAAGCTGCAAACGCTGGTCGATGTCGGCTTGAGCTATATCACCCTCGGCCAGAGCGCGACCACGCTCTCCGGCGGCGAAGCACAGCGCGTCAAGCTGGCGCTCGAACTGTCCAAGCGCGATACGGGGCGCACGCTGTACATCCTCGACGAACCGACCACCGGCCTGCATTTCCAGGACATCGAAATGCTGCTCGCCGTGCTGCAACGGCTGGCCGACCACGGCAATACCATCGTCGTCATCGAGCACAACCTCGACGTCATCAAGACCGCCGACTGGGTCGTCGACCTCGGCCCCGAAGGCGGCGACGGCGGCGGTCGCATTCTGGTGGCCGGTACGCCGGAAGACGTGGCCAAATGCAAGGCCAGCCACACCGGGCGCTTCCTGAAACCCTTGCTGGAGAGAAAGTCGTGAGTGGCTTTGAGGAGTTCAAGGGCAAGCAGGGCCTGACGCGCTTATTCAATGCGCTCGGGTATTCGCGTGACGGCATTGCCGCTGCGTGGAAAAACGAGGCGGCTTTTCGCGAGGAAGTGATCCTCGCCGCCGTCGCGATTCCGCTGGCCTTCTACCTCGGCAAGACGGGTGTCGAGCGGGCGCTGCTGGTTGGCAGCATTGTCTTTATCCTGATCGTCGAGATTCTCAATTCGGCGGTCGAAGCGGTGGTGGACAAGGCATCACCGGAAAAGCACGATCTGGCCAAGCGCGCCAAAGACATGGGCAGCGCGGCGGTGTTATTCAGCCTGATAAACGCCGCGTTGATCTGGGCCTGCGTGCTGTGGCCGATGGGTCGAGTCTGAGCGTTCCCGTTTTCTGACGAATCAGGCTGTCTCTGCCGCCACGATGACCCGGTTGCGCCCCAAGCGTTTGGCTTCGTAAAGTGCGAAATCGGCGTCGTGCAGGGCACTCTCAATCGTGCTCTTGCTGGCATCGGCCAGTCCGATGCAGAGCGTAACGCGAATCAGCAGACCGTCTGGCAGCCGGATGTCATGGTCGGCGACGCGTTGGCGAAAGCGATCGGCCAGTGCCCGCGCCTGTTCGACCGTGCTGTCGGGGAACAGGAAGGCGAATTCCTCGCCGCCGTAGCGACACACCAGATCGGACTGGCGAAAACTTTCTTCGAGGAGCAGCGCGAAGGCCTGCAGTACGGTGTCTCCGGCGGCATGCCCGTAGGTGTCGTTGAGGCGCTTGAAGTAGTCGAGGTCGCCGAGTGCAATGACGGCCGGCCTGCCCTGGCCTTGGGTGTGCTGTAACTCGGCGTCGGCGATCACCATGAAATGGCGACGGTTGATCAGCCCGGTCAGGCCGTCGCGATTGGCGAGCAGTTCAAGTTCGCGCCGGGCCGCTTCATTGGCGGCGAGCGAGTCATGCAGACGCCGCGTGGCCTGCTCGACGGCGTGTATCTCGGCCATTCGGGCATCGGGGAATTCGGGCGCCGGCTGGTCGACGCTCAGTGACGACAGTGTCTGGTCGATGCGCTGCAGGGGGCGGATCAGGTGGCGGTTGAGCAGCAAGATCAACAGCAGGAGGAAGCCGCCGACCAGAATCAGGGCGCCGATCAATTTGGCACGCGCCAACTGCATCACGGCTACCATCTCGTTCAGGTCATCGGTGGCCAGGCTCGCCCCCTGGACCGACAGGTCATCGACCAGCAGGCTGAGCCGCTTGGAAATGTTTTGCCATTCGGCGTGTCGTTGCGAGATCTGCGATCTGTCTCCGGAGGCCAGGTTGCCGGTCTCGATCAGGAAGCGCTCGGCATCGCGGGCGGCTTCCGCCGACTGGGGGTGTTCGAGAATGCTGGGATGGCTGGCCACCAGCATGATGAGAAACAGCGATTGCTGACGGCCCTCGGGTGTGGTGGCCGAAAAGACGCGCTCGCCTTCCTGGCGAATCTGTTCGAGATTGCGGGCCAGGCGTTGGAAGCGGATGATCTGGGGAATCGTGTCCTGTTGCAGGCGCTGCGAGGCTTCGAGAACGCGATGCTGATCCATCGCGAGCAGGGCGACCACGACGCCGAACAACAGCGCGAACGTGGTCGCCAGTATCACGAAGGCCGTGCGGGCTCGGTAACGTTCGCGAAACTCCCGTGTCACCATGGCGTCTAGTCCAGCCCCAGCGGAAAGTGACGGCGTGCGATACGCTGGAAACTGCCATCGCCGCGAATCGCCGCGATTGCCTGATCGACGGATCGCCGCAGCGTGTCATTCTGCAGTGGCAGGGCGATATGCACCGTGCCACCCAGGCCGCGATCGGCCACTGCGCTGCCGATGAACTCGATCTGCCGGGTCGTGTCGCGGTTGAGCAGGGCATAGGCGCTCTGTACCGACAGCAGGCCGAAATCCACAGAATTGTTGCGTAGGGCTTCAATGACTTCCTGAGCCGTTGTTCTCGACGATACCGCCAGACCACGCTGGCTGGCGATGGCGTTGAGAAATGCGAGTTGCTGGGAACCCTCGAGTGCAGCCACGCGGGCATCGCGCAGGGTGTCGACACTTACGGGGTGGCCCAGTTTGGTGGCGAAAGCCTCGGCTGCGGCCGGCGTTCCGAGCAGACGCGATGACGAGCGCCAGATCGGGGCACTGAAGGCGACCCGCTTCTCGCGTTCCGGCGTGCGCAAGAGGTTGCCGAAGCCAAGGTCGAATCGTCTGTCTTCGACACCGGGCAGCACTGCACTGAAGGGAACGAAGCTGACCGTACAGCGGGCATTGATGCGCCGGCAGATTTCGCGCGCCAGATCGTCATTGAACGCGATCAATTCGGAGCCCGGCATGTTGGGCGGAATGACATTGCCACTCATGGCCAGTTGGGACGGGTCCTGGACGCCGATCGCCACGCTGAGTTCGCTCGCCTGGACTATGCCTGCGATCAGGTAAATGCCCAGAAACAGGGCGCGGAGTATGCCCATCAATGCACCCGGAACGGCAGGAACTGCGAGTTGATTCGCTCGTAGACGCCATTGCGCTTGATTTTTTCGAGGGCGCCATCGACGGCTTCCTTGAGTTCCGGGCGGCGCGGGCTGATACCGAACGATGCGTTGCCGATCAGTTCAGGCGCTTTCATGACTGTCGAACTGAGCCCCAGCGCCTGGAAGTCCTTGCTTTTCATAAGCGCCAGAGCGGTAATCATGGGAACGATCGCGGCCTGCGCGACACCGGCCAGCAAGGGCTGGCCAAGTTCGCCATTGGTCGGTACGGCGACGGTTTCCCAGCCCTGGCTGCGCGCGTAACGCTCCTGTGCCGACCCTTTGACGGCTGCTACGCGAATGCCGCGGTCGCCGGGCTGCACGCCGGGTTTGGCGAACCACAGAGAAGTCGAGCGGAAGTAAGGGGCAGCAAGTAAAATTCTGGCGCGCCGTTCGGGGGTGTCGAGCAGGCTTACCGCGGCAATGTCGATTTCGCCGCTGCCCAGTGCGTCCAGTACGTGTTCCAGTTTGATGGGCTGGAGTTCGCAACGCGCCTGCATTTCGGCGCATACCGCGCGGATGATCTCGGCGCTGAAACCGGTGAGGCGACCATCGGTATCACGGTAGGACATCGGCGGCGAGTTTTCCAGGATCGCCACCCGGAGCGTCTGCTCGGCTGCCGTGACCGCGCCCGCCACGAGGCAAATGAAAGCCGCTAAGCAGCGGGTGAAGAGGCGAGGGCGGAAGAACATTTTCCTGTTTGTTTTTAAGGCTTTCCCGCAAGTATAGCCGAACCCCGGGCGTGGTCACTGCAGTTCGACCAGCACGTCCTGGAGGACGTAGTAGATGGCCAGCCTGAGCGGCCTGCCCTCGTGCCCGAACAGGCCGGCGTAACGCATCAATTGCGGCCGGTATTCGGCCGTTTTGGCTGTCAGGTAGGAGTCGATGTCACTGTCCGCGGGAGCCGTGACTGTCTTGTAGTCAATGATCCAGCGGCATTCGTCGGCGATGAAAGTGCGGTCGATGAC
>JAEUOH010000107.1 GCA_016790845.1 Dechloromonas sp. | reverse complement strand
ACCGCGAAGGGCAGGTCGATCAGCGTGATCAGCAGGCTCTTGCCCTTGAACTCGAACTTGGCGATGGCCCAGGCTGCGGCAACGCCGAAAGCGATATTGAAGGGCAGCACGGCGAGCGCGATGGCTACGGTCAACCAGATGGCGGAACGCGTTTCCGGTTCCTTGAGCGCTTCGATGTAGAGCGGTACGCCCTGGGCCAACGCCTCGACGAAGACGGCGACCAGCGGCAGGCCGAGGAAGAAGAACAGAAAGCCGAGGCCGATCGTCAGAAGGGCGTAGCGAACCCAGCGCGGTTCCTGGGTGGCGCGATTCGATTTCATACCGTTGCTCCGCTTGCCTTGCCTGCGGCGACTTCCAGCGGTTCGTCGTTCTTGTGGCGATTCGCCGCCCACCATTGCAGCAGGTTGACCGCCAGCAGCAGGATGAACGACAGCGCGAGCATGACCACGGCGAGCGCCGTGGCGCCCAGAACGTCGTACTGCTCGAGCTTGGAGATGATCAGCAGCGGCACGATTTCCGAGATCAGCGGCAGATTGCCGGCGATGAAGATCACCGAACC
Organism: Dechloromonas sp.; assembly: GCA_016790845.1. GTDB lineage: Bacteria > Pseudomonadota > Gammaproteobacteria > Burkholderiales > Rhodocyclaceae > Azonexus. Next base: position 32,987 of record JAEUOH010000107.1, on the reverse strand, counting down.
GTATTCCCCTATGGCGCGGGCGAAGGCCAGCGCGAAGCCGGTCAGCAGCGCCGGGAAAATGGCGGGAAAGATGACCCTGGCGAAGGTCTGCCAGCGCGAAGCGCCGAGCGAGGCGGCGGCTTCCTCCACTTCGGTTTCGATGTCTTCGATGACCGGCTGCAGGGTACGTACGACGAAGGGCAGGGTGATGAAGGTCAGCGCGACGACGATGCCCAGCGGCGTGTAGGCGACCTTGATGCCGAGCGGTTCGATGAAGCGGCCGAGCCAGCCGTTGCCGGCGTACAGCGTTGCCAGCGTGATGCCGGCGACGGCGGTCGGTAGCGCGAAGGGCAGGTCGACCAGCGCATCGACGAAGCGCTTGCCGGGAAAAGGGTAGCGGACCAGGATCCAGGCGACAATCAGGCCAAAAAAGGCGTTGACCGTAGCCGCCAGGAAGGAGGCGCCGAAGGTTACCCGAAAGGCCGCCAGCGAGCGTTCGCCGAGCGCGATGTCGATTATTTGCGCGAAACCGAGTTCGGATGCCTTGAGAATCAGGCCGCCGAGCGGCAGCAGAATCAGCAGCGAGAGATAGACCAGCGTGTAGCCCAGCGCCAGACCGAAGCCGGGCAGCACGCGGTGAGTTTTCCGGGACATTTACTTGCTTTGGTAAATCTGGTCGAAACTGCCGCCATCCTTGAAGTGGGTCGCGAAAGCCTTGTTGGCGCCGCCGAACACGTCGTCGACCGTGAAGGTCTTTACCGGCGGGAAGAAGGACGAATATTTCTTCAGGATCTCGGCATCGCGCGGGCGCAGGTAATTCTGGGCGGCGTTTTCCTGGCCTTCCTTCGACCACAGATATTCCAGGTAGGCCGTCGCCTGGGTGCGCGTGCCCTTCTTGTCGACCACCTTTTCGACCAGCGCCACCGGGAATTCGGTCTGCATGGTCAGGCTGGGATAAACCACCTCAAATTCGCCCTTGCCAAATTCCTTGGCGATCATTTCCGCTTCCGACTCGAAGGTGATCAGCACATCGCCCATCCGGCGTTGCATGAAGGTCGTCGTCGCGTCACGGCCGCCGGCGGCGAACAGCGGCGCGTTCTTCAAGAGCTTGCCGAGGAACTCCTGTGCCTTGGCGTCGTTGCCGCCCGGCTGCCTGAGCGCCCAGGCCCACGCCGACAGGTAGGTGTTGCGGCCGTTGCCGGTGTTCTTCGGGTGCGGAATGATGATCTGCGTGCCCGGCGCGGCCAGGTCGTTCCAGTCCTTGATGCCCTTCGGGTTGCCCTTGCGCACGATGAAGACCATCGCCGAGGTATAGGGCGAAGCGTTGTTGGGGAATTTCTTCGTCCAGTCCTTCGTCACCAGGCCTTTGTCGGCCAGGAACTCGATGTCGTTGGCCTGGTTCATGGTCACCACGTCCGCTTCGAGGCCGTCGGCGACGGCGCGAACCTGCTTGGTCGAGCCGCCATGCGACTGCTTGATCTCGATGTTTTCGCCGGTCTTCGCCTTCCAGTGCTTCTGGAACAGCGGGTTGAAGTCCTTGTAAACATCTCGGGCAACGTCGTAGGAGGCATTGAGCAGGGTTACGTCGGCCAATGCGCTACCGGCGAACATGCCCAGCAACAGAACGGAAACGTAGGCGGAGAAGTTTTTCATGGGGCACCTCCAAGAATCGAAGCGCGTAATCTAGTCGATGCCGTTATTACAACAAAGATGAATTGTGAATTTGTTTATTCCAAAACAAGATTTTGTAGAAAGTTGACAGTTTGAGTCGGGTTCAATAAAGTCGGAGCATCCCAAGGGGGAGTAGCTCCCATTCGGCGTGTCGTCATCACGAAGCTTCGGCTTCCGGCATCCGGGCAGCAGAACAGCGCTGCGAGCAAGACCTTTGCCGCGATGGCGAGGCTCCTTTGGCATTCCACGGCTCTCGTCCATTGCGGCGCGGGCCGTTTGCTTTTTGGAATGCGCGAAAGGAATTTTGTATGGAAACCGTAGGCAGTGTGGGGTTGTGGGCCGGCTTCGCGGCCATCGTTCTCGTCATGCTGGCGATCGACCTCTTCGTCGTCGGCGGCGGCAAGGAGCACCGCGTCAGCTTCAGGGAGGCCGCCACCTGGTCGGTGGTGTGGATCGCCATCACGTTGGCTTTTGCCGGCGGCCTGTGGTGGTACCTCGACGGCACGCTGGGGCGCGAGATCGCCAACACCAAGGCGCTCGAATTCATCACCGGCTACCTGATCGAGAAGGCGCTGGCGGTCGATAACGTCTTCATCTGGCTGATGTTGTTCAGCTTCTTCGCGGTGCCGCTCGAGTTGCAGAAGCGGGTGCTCCTCTACGGCGTGCTCGGCGCCATCGTCATGCGCACCATCATGATCTTCGCCGGCGCCTGGCTGATTACCCAGTTCCATTGGATTCTCTATATCTTCGGCGCCTTCCTGCTGGTCACCGGCATCAAGATGTACTGGTTCGCAGACGAGAAGCCTGATCTGGAAAACAACAAGCTGGTGAAATGGCTGCGCGGCCACATGAACATCAGCACCGAGTTCGACGGCCAGAACTTTTTTACCTGGAAAAACGGCGTGCGCTACGCGACGCCGCTGTTCCTGGCGCTGGTGCTGGTCGAAGCCTCTGACCTGATCTTTGCCGTCGATTCGATCCCGGCCATCTTCGCGATCACCACCGACCCGTTCATCGTGCTGACCTCGAACATCTTCGCCATCCTCGGCCTGCGCGCCATGTATTTCCTGCTCGCCGGCGTCGCCGACCGCTTCTCGCTACTCAAGTACGGGCTGGCCATCGTGCTGATGTTCATCGGCGTCAAGATGCTGCTGATCGACATCTACAAAATTCCGGTCGGTTTCTCGCTGGCCGTGGTCGCGGTGATCATCGGTGCCTCGGTGTGGGCTTCCCTGCGCAAGGAAGCCCGCGCCGCAAGGGATTGATCAGCGGTTCTCGAAGCGGCTGTAATCGAGCACGGCAGCCTCTTTCGGCGCCGTGCGCCGCCATTCGGCGTGCAGCGCGTCGCTGGTCGGCCAGAAACGCGGGTCGGTGCGACGAACGCCAAAGCGTTCGGTCAGCTGTACCAGATCGGCCTCGGTGCCCAGCTTTCCGACGGCTTCGACGAAATTTGGCAGTTTTTCGGGGTCGACCGCAAAGAACGCGTTCGGATAGGCGCCGACCACGCCATCCAGCGCCAGTAGTGTGTCTTCTTTCGGGCGCAGGCGCTCGGCTTCGTCGAACATTTCGGCGACATTCGTGTGTGCCGTATTGCGCACCAGCGAAACGATCTGCGGGTGACCGTTGGGGCGGTTGATCAACAGCAGGCTCTGCTCGGGCATCACCGAGGCCGGAATGCCGTGGATCTGTGACAGCTTGCGCATCTGGGCGATTTCTGCCGGGGCGAGTCCAGTGTTTTTCCAGTCGAGGTTCGGGTTGCGCAGCGGGGCCATGCGCCTGGCGATCATCCGGTACAACTCGCCCAGATGATCCTTGCTGCGGTACTGGATGCCGGTTTCGTTCGGGAAGTAGTAGGCGACGTCGGTGAAATACTGGCCGGTTTCTTCCTTGCGCCCGCGGTACCAGAAGTCGAGCACGGGCTGGCGATCCTCGATCGGCAGGAAGGTGAGAAAGTTCAGCTCGCCCTCCATGCGCAGGAAATCCATGTACAAGCGGGTCGCCAGCTGGTGGCCGACATTGCCGAAAACATCGTAGCCGGCCAGCAGCAGATAGTGCATGCGCTCGAACAGCGGGTAGCCGATGACCAGCATCGTCTGTGGGCGCTCGCCGGCGTAGCCACGCATGACCGAGGCGCTGTCGAAGTGGCGGAAGACCGTCAGTGCGGCATTCGGGTTCGTTCCGTCGCCATCCCAGAGCTTGGTGATGGCGGGTGGTTGCTTTTCGCTCCTGGCAATGAGCAGGCGGCTCTTTTCCTTGAGAAAGCGCTGCTCGAGCTTCGCATAGCCGCGCCAGGCAAGCAAACTGGCGGTGCTGTCGTGTTCTGCCGGCAACTGAAGGTTGATGATGTCGGCGTCCAGCAACTCGGTCGTCGCTGCGGCTTCGCTCGCGCTCGGCGCCACGAAGGCCACCCAGAACAGGTCGTTGATAACGTTGAGCGCGACCTGACCACGGCAGACCGGGCCTTTCATGAAACCCATCATGATGAACTGCGCGTCGTCGAGCATGAAGCGGTAGCGCGCATCGACCGGCAGGGCGCGGAAGGTGGCGAAGGGGTTGGAGGCCTTGGCGATCTCGTAGCCGGGCAGGACATCGACCACGTAATTCGGCACGAAGAACCATTGGCGGATGCGTTCCATGCGGGCGGCGTCGAGCTGCATGGGCATGAAAGTCTTGGCGACCTGGGTCGCTTCGCTATAGCGCAGCCGGTAATAGACGCGCGGCACGCCGGGGTCGTCGTAGGGACGGCGCGTCGCCACCACGTCGATCGGCTGGCCGGGCGGCGTGCGGCTGCGGACGAGTTGGAAGTAACGGCCCGGTGCCGCTTCGACATGGAAGTGGCCGATGTACCAGTGTTCAAAGATGTAGCGGGCTACCAACTGCTCGCGCAGGCTGTCTCCATTAAGAAAGCGCTCCCAGTCGGCGACTTGTGCCAGTGCGGCATCCGGCACCGGATCACCCGGCGTATAGGGCGATCCGGATTCCAGCCAGCGCGCCAGCGTCTGCTGCTCGCCCTTGGCCAATGGCGGCATGCCGAACGGCATCCCGCGCTCGGGGTGCTTGCGGGAATATTCATCGAAGGTTTCCGCCCGGGCGCAGGTGTCGGTGCGGTCGAGCGAGAAATCGAGGTCGGGGTTGGTCACGGGGCCGCTGTCCGGGCCAGGGTGCATCTGCTTGAGCGCCAGCATGCGGTACATCACGCCGCCATCGCGGTTGGCCTCAGGGGTTTGGGTGCGTTCGTTGAGGACGGGGAAAAATCCCTTTTGGCGCCAGCCGGCATTGGTCAGCGCATCGAAGCCGAGGCGGGTTGGCTCGTCGGCAACCATTCTTGCAGCGGAATAGACCGGCTTCGGATTGGCGCCCCGCGTCAGTCCTTCATAGCTGGTCAGGTTGAGCTGGCAGGGGGCGTCGTAGCAGGCGTGGCAGGAAACGCAGCGCTGGTCGAGTAGCGGGCGGACCTCTTTCCAGTAGTCCGGTGCGTCGGCGACTCTGGCCGGCGGGTGGTCGAAACGCGCCGGATCGGCTGGGCCGAAACGGTCGTCGAGTTGCATCGTGCCGACGACCGTGGCGCAACCGGCGACGAAGGCAATCAAAAAGGGGGGAAGCAGGCGCATGACGAGTGCGGGGGTTCAAGTTGTCCGTCATTTTAGCGCAGGCGAAGCGTCCGGGCGCCTGGGGAGCCGGCTGACGCTGCAAACCTGCTAATATTTCCTTTTTCGCTGCATTGCACCAAAGGCGTTTTCCCGATGTCCATACCCGTTGCCGACCGCATGAGCCCGGAAGAGCGCCGTGCCGGTGCCTCCCTTGCTTCCATTTTCGCCCTGCGGATGCTCGGCTTGTTCCTGATCCTGCCGGTATTTTCGGTCTACGCCAAGACCTTGCCCGGTGGCGACAATCTGGCGCTGGTGGGTTTCGCGCTTGGCGCCTACGGCCTGACCCAGGCGATTTTCCAGATTCCCTATGGCATCGCTTCCGACCTGTGGGGGCGCAAGCAGGTCATTGTCATCGGCCTGGTGATTTTTGCGCTGGGCAGCTTCGTTGCCGCCTGGGCACCGGACATGACGTGGATCATCGTCGGCCGCGTGTTGCAGGGCATAGGGGCGATTTCGGCCGCAGTCACCGCCTTGGCGGCCGACCTGACGCGCGAGCAGCACCGCACCAAGGTGATGGCGATGATCGGTTCTTCGATCGGCCTGGTGTTTGCGCTGTCGCTGGTCGGTGCGCCGCTGCTTTATGGCTGGATCGGCATGGGCGGCCTGTTCATCATGACCGGCGCGCTGGCGCTGGCGGCCATCGTCCTTTTGCTCAAGGCGGTGCCGCCGGCGCCGCCACCGCATGGCCATGAAAAACTGCCGCTGCGCCGGGTGATCTTCGATGCCGACCTCTTTCGTCTGAATATTGGCATCTTCGTGCTGCATATGGTGCAGATGGCGATGTTCGTCGTGCTGCCGCATGCGCTGGTCGATCATGGCGGCCTGGCAGCCGCGGAGCACTGGAAAGTCTATTTGCCGGCGGTACTCGTTTCGTTCGCCATCATGGTGCCGGCGATTATCGCCGCCGAGCGCAGGGACAAGATGCGGCCGATTTTTCGCGCCGCCATTGCACTGCTCGTCGTTGTCCAGCTTGGCCTGCTGTTTGCCGGCCAGAGTTTGTGGACCCTGGCGCTGTGGCTGCTGCTTTTCTTCGTCGCCTTCAACATTCTCGAAGCCACTCTGCCCTCGCTGGTCTCGCGCACCGCACCGCCAGCCGCCAAGGGCGCGGCGCTCGGCGTTTACAACACGACGCAGGCGATCGGCCTGTTCATCGGCGGTGCGGGGGGCGGATATATTGCTCAGAATTTCGGCGATAATGCAGTTTTTGCTGCATGCACCGGGCTGGTTCTGATCTGGCTGGCGGTGGCGAACTCGATGAATTTTCCGCAGCGGCGCTCGGCTGCTGCTGCGGCACATACGGTTTAGAAAGGGAGACAAATGGCATCGGTTAACAAGGCAATTATCGTTGGCAATCTGGGCAAGGATCCGGAGGTTCGATACACGGCCAGCGGAGAGGCCATGTGCAATATCACGGTGGCGACCAGCGAAAGCTGGAAAGACAAGGCGACCGGGGAGAAAAAAGAGCTGACCGAATGGCACCGAATTTCTTTTTTTGGAAAATTGGCGGAAATTGCTGGCCAGTATCTGAAAAAAGGATCGCAAGTCTATGTTGAAGGGAGTATCCGCACACGGAAGTGGACTGACAAGGAAGGTCAGGAGCGGTACACCACCGAAATTCGTGGCGACGAAATGAAGATGCTCGGTTCTCGCCAAGGCATGGGGGCGCCGGCTTCTTCCGGGGGCGGCTACGACAACGAGCCGGCCGACTACGCCCCGGCGCCGCCCCGGAACAAGCCGAAGCCCGCATTCGACGATCTCGGTGACGATATTCCGTTCTAGGTTAATTCGGCTGGCGCGTTGGCGGCGGGCCAATGACATCAATCCAGTGGCTTGCATGCAGGCCAGCGCGATGCTTTATTCCAGAGCGGCCATGAAGCTGCCGGTGGTCGAGGGAGTGCGATGAGCAGCAGCAGTGGGATGCAGACCGGCGAGGCGACTGGCCAGCGCCTTGCAGCGCTGGCCCTGGCGGCCTTGGGCGTGGTTTATGGCGACATCGGTACCAGTCCGCTGTATGCCGTGAAAGAGGTATTTGCCGGCAACCACCCGATTCCGGTCACCGTAGCCAATATTTACGGCAGTCTCTCGCTGTTTTTCTGGGCGCTGATCGTTGTCGTTTCGGTCAAGTACGTTACCTTCATCATGCGTGCCGACAACCGGGGCGAGGGCGGCATCATGGCGTTGATCGCGCTGGCCTTGCGCGATGTCCAGAGCAAGCCGAATCAGGCCAAGGTGGTGGTGATCCTCGGCGTGCTCGGGGCGGCGATGTTCTATGGCGACGGCATGGTGACGCCGGCAATTTCCGTGCTGTCGGCGGTCGAGGGGCTGGAGGTCGCGACGCCGACGTTCAAGCCGTACGTCATTCCGATCACGCTGCTCGTGCTGTTCGTCCTGTTCTACGTCCAGCGTCACGGAACCGCGTTGGTCGGCACCTTTTTCGGACCGGTGATGTTGCTCTGGTTCGGCACGCTGGCGGGGCTCGGGCTTTACAACGTCATCGACCATCCTGCCATATTGCACGCCCTGAACCCGGCCTACGGCATCGGCTTCCTGCTCGACAACAAGGCGATGGCGCTGGTGGCGATGGGTAACGTCGTACTGGCGGTGACCGGTGCCGAGGCGCTGTACGCCGACATGGGGCATTTCGGGCGCAGGCCGATCCAGCGTGCCTGGTTCGCCTTCGTGTTGCCGGCGCTGGTGCTCAATTATTTTGGTCAGGGAGCGCTGATTCTCGGCGATCCCGAGGCCGCCGCCAATCCATTCTTCCTGTCGGCACCCGAGTGGGCACTGTATCCGCTGGTCGGGCTGGCCACGCTGGCGACGGTGATCGCTTCGCAAGCCGTCATTTCGGGGGCCTTCTCGGTGACCCGTCAGGCCATGCAACTCGGCTTCATGCCGCGCATGGAAGTGCAGCATACCTCCGAGAAGGAGCAGGGGCAGATCTACCTGCCGGCGGTGAACTGGGGGCTGATGGCAGCGGTGATGATCCTTGTCCTCGGCTTCAAGTCCTCGAACAATCTGGCGGCCGCCTACGGCATTGCGGTGACCGGGGACATGGTGATCACCTCGTTGCTGGCGACCGTTGTCGTGGCTCGTTCATGGAACTGGGGCTGGCCGCGCGCGGTGGCGTTGTTCTCCTGCTTTCTGGCGGTCGAACTGGTCTTTCTTGCGGCCAATATCCTGAAGATTCCCGATGGCGGCTGGTTCCCGCTGGTCGCCGGGGTCGGCGTCTTCGTGCTGATGACGACCTGGAAGCGCGGCCGCGAGCTGCTTTCCGAGCGTCTCCAAGGCGAGCGTCTGGAGCTTTCGCTGTTTCTGGAATCCCTGGCCGCATCGATGCCGACCCGGGTGGCCGGGACGTCGGTATTCCTCAACGCCGATCCCAAGGGCGTGCCGCATGCGCTGCTGCACAACCTGATGCACAACAAGGTGCTGCATGAGCGGGTGGTGCTGGTGTCGGCACAGTTTTACGACGTGCCCTACGTTCCGGACATCGATCGTGTCGAAGTCCATCAATTGCGGGATAACTTCTGGAGCGTGATCATCCAGTACGGCTTCAAGGATGAGCCGGATATTCCCCTTGCCCTGTCGCTGTGTGCGCCTTTCGGGCTGGAATTCAATTCGCTCGATACCTCCTACTTCATCGGTCGCGAGACGCTGATTCCCAGGCTGGGTTCCGATATGGCGTTCTGGCGCGAAAAGATTTTCATCGCCATGTTTCGCAATGCCGGTTCGGCGACGGCGTTCTTCAAGATACCCAGCAACCGGGTCGTCGAACTCGGCACCCAGGTCGTGTTGTAGAGAAAATTTCAGCGCTGGCAGTGGCGGTCGCGGCCGTTTTTCTTGGCCGTGTACAGGGCCTCGTCGGCACGCTGGATCGCAGTATCGATGGTGTCACCCCAGAGAATTTCCGTGCTGCCGATGCTGGCCGTGAATTTGAGCGGCATGCCATCGGCCAGTGTCACCGAGCCTTCCCTGATTCGCTCGAGCAGACGGGTGATGACCGGGGTCGCCATTTCGACATTGGTTTCGACCAGTACGACGGCAAATTCCTCGCCGCCGATGCGCCCGACAATGTCCACGTTGCGCAGGCTAGCCCTGAGCAATTGCGCCAGGTGGGCAAGTACGGCATCACCCGCCGGGTGTCCGTAGCGGTCATTGATTTTCTTGAAGTGGTCGATGTCGAGGATGATCAGCGTCGGTGACGGGCCATGCCGCTGGCTACGCGCCAGTTCATGCGAGAAGCGCTCCATGAAGGCGCGGCGATTTACCAAGCCGGTCAGTGCGTCGGTGCTGGCCAGCACGCGCAAATCCTGTTCGAGCGAGACGCGGCGGGCGATCTCCGCTTTCAGGCGCGAGCTTTCGGCCTGGGTTGCCGCTTTTTGTGCCGCGCTTGCATCCTGATAGCGGCGCAACGATATTTCCGACCAGAACATGCCGACCGAAATCAGGGTGGCGGTGATGACGAAGCGGAGAGTGAAACTGAGCGAATAGGCGCTGGTGCCGAATTCCGGGCCGCCGAGCAACATGATGGCTGCCGCCACAGCGATGCTCGCACCTGCCCAGATGGCGCCGTGACGAGGCGGCAACATCATGCCAGCGAGTACGGGCAGCGAAAAGAACCAGAGTGCGCGACCGTGCTCCTCGCCTGAAAACGCGACCAGGTAGAGGAGCAATGCAGTGAATGTGGCAATGGCGGGCCAGACGGTGTAGGGGCCGGTAAATCCGCGACGTAATGCGACGTAGCTGACGAGAATCATCGTCACGCTGGTCGCGATCAACAGGAACAGCGGCCATTCGCGATGGTTCAGCGTCAGCAGGCCGAACCCCGAGAGTAGCGGAGTGCCGATGAAGACAAACACCTTGGCGCGCTGGTGCGCATGCAGCAATTGCTCGGTGGGATAGGTGTGGTCTGGGGACATCGAGAACCCTTGCTCAGGACCTTAAAGGCGGCGAATCTTTTCCAGTAGCGCCGTCGTCGATTTCTGGTGAATGAACGGAATCGAATGCACCGATCCCCCCCATCCGGTAACCTCGCTGCCGCCGACGATACTGTCGATAGACCAGTCGCCGCCTTTGACCAGGATGTCCGGCCGGCATTCGAGAATGCGCTGGAGCGGAGTGTCTTCGTCGAACCAGGTCACCAGCGAGACGCAGCCCAAGGCTGCCATTACCGCCAGACGGTCTTCAAGTGCGTTGACCGGACGGTCATCGCCTTTGCCCTGGCGCTTGACGGAGGCATCGCTGTTGAGCGCCACGACCATGCTGACGCCGAGTGCCGCCGCCTGAGCGAGGTAGGTGACGTGGCCGCGATGCAGGATGTCGAAACAGCCGTTGGTGAACACCAGCGGTCGTGGCAGGCAGGAAACTGCTGCGGTCAACTGCCCCGGAGGGCAGATTTTCGCTTCGAAGGCGGGAGAGGCGTAGGTCATGGGTAATTATGACAAGGTTGCGCCTCAATATTTTAGAGTGCCCTGACAAATTCTCGAAAGGTTTTCCCGAGGGCAGCTGATTCCAGTAGGTTGCCGATACGGGTAGGGCAGGCTGGGTGTTCCCGTAGACCTGTGTGTGGCGTGCCGAGGTTATGCCGCGTCAGCCTTCAGGCGTGCGCTGCGCGCCATTCTTCGATGGCGGAGATGGCGCGCTCCAGTGTGCCCAGCAGGCGGACGCCGGGCAGCGGAGAGATGCGTGCGATGCCGCTGCCGCCCGCCCAGAGTTCGGCTGAGGCTGGCAAGACCTCGCGCAATTGTTGCAGCAGAGCGGGGATCTGCCGCTGCGGGAACGCGACCGAGAATGAAAGGGCGACGATATCCGCCTGGTGCGCTTCGGCCGCGCGGCGAATCTCGAGCAGAGGCATTTGCGTGCCAAGCGGAATGCACTCGGCACCTTCCAGTGCAAAGATGGCCTCCGCCATCAGCAGGCCGAGAATGTGCTGCTCGTCCGGTACGCTGGTCAGCAGAACGCGCGGGCCGCGAACGCCCGGCGGCAAGGTGGCGATGGCCTGCCGCAGCACGCGCTTGGTCAGTTCGGTAAAGAGATGCTCCTCGAAGACCTCGAAACTGCCGTCTTCCCAGGCTTCGCCCACCCGTCGGGTGAGTGGTGCAATAGTGTCCTGGACAAAACGCTGCAAGCCCTGGCGAGCCAGGCGTTGCTGCATGGCTTGCAGATAGGCGGTGGCGTCGTGCTGTTTGATCAGGGTCAGCAGTTCCGCCAGGCCACTGGTATCCGATTGCGCCGTCGGCTCCATCTGCCCGCTGCGGCGCGGTGCCAACGCGCTCAATTCTTCGGCAGGGGTGGCAATCAGCTTGCCGGGGCGATGCCCCTGATCCATCAGGCGTTTGATCAGGCGCAGCCGGGTCACCTGCTCGGCCGGGTAGAGGCGCTCGCCATGGCTGTCCCGTTCTGGAACAGGGAAGCCGTAACGGCGTTCCCAGACGCGCAATACGTCTTTGGAAAGCCCTGTGTCGCGCTCGACGGCGGCAATGTTGAAACCGGGAGTGTTCATATTTGTCCTGAACAAATGTTAGACAAACCGTTGACAAGTCGCTGAATGATGCCTATCTTACAAACAAAAGTACTATTTGTCCAGGACAAAACAAAGGAGTTGAGAATGGTTTGGCTATTCAGGCGCTGGTTCGGAATTGCTGGGTTGATTTTTGCAACCGTCGTGCCGACTACAGCTTTCGCCGCTTGCCCGGCCTTGCTGGACCATACTTTTCAGAATCTCCAGGACGGCAAGCCCATGCCGCTCTGCCAGTACGCTGGCAAGGTAATCCTGGTCGTCAATACCGCCAGTTATTGCGGCTTCACATCGCAGTACGACGGTCTCGAGAAGCTCTACGCACGTCTCAAGGACAGGGGGCTGGTCGTCCTCGGCTTTCCGTCCAACGATTTTGGCGAGCAGGAGCCGGGCAGCGAGAAGGAGATTGCCGATTTTTGCCGGCTCACCTATGGCGTCGAGTTTCCGATGGCTGGCAAGACCTCGGTCAAGGGCAAGGATGCCAATCCGTTTTTCGTGAAGCTGGGGCAGATCAGTGACAGCAAGCCGAAATGGAATTTCCACAAGTACCTGATCAACCGTGACGCCACGCAAGTGGTCGCCTTCTCGAGTTTTACCAAGCCGGATGACAAGGATCTGCTGAAAAAGATCGACGAATTCCTCAACTGAGCTGCCTGCAGCAAGAAAGGAGTACCAAATGAACGCACCCGAGAAAATATTTCTGCCCGACGTGCAGTCGTCGATGGACGAACGCTGCCTGGCGATACAGAACGTCGGCGTCAAGGGCTTGCGCTACCCGTTGCAGATCGAAACCGGCAGTGGCGAGATGCTCGCTACCGTCGCCACGCTGGCAATGAGCGTCGGCCTGCCGCCCGATATCAAGGGCACCCACATGTCGCGCTTCGTCGAGATTCTCGAGGGGCGCCGCGGCATGCTGACCCAGGACGGCCTCTTCCGCATGCTCGACGAAATGCTGTTGCGCCTCGAGGCACGCAGCGGGCGCATTGAACTCGCCTTTCCGTACTTTATCCGCAAGGCGGCGCCGGTTTCGGGCGTCGAAAGTCTGCTCGATTACGATGTCGCCTACATCGTCGAGGCGCGGGAGGGTGAATACGCCAGTCTCACGTTGCGCGTCACGGCGCCGGTGACCAGCCTGTGCCCCTGCTCCAAGAAGATTTCCGACTACGGCGCCCACAACCAGCGCTCGCACATCACCCTTGAAGCCCGGCTGCGCTCGCTGCTCAGTATCGAGGAACTGGTGCGTCTGGCCGAGGAGGAGGCTTCGTGCGAAGTGTTCGGCTTGCTCAAGCGGCCGGACGAAAAATGGGTGACCGAGCGCGCTTACGACAACCCGAAGTTCGTGGAGGATCTGGTGCGCGACATCGCACTGCGCCTGATGCGTGAGCCGCGCATCGCCGATTGGCGGGTGGCTTCGGAAAACTTCGAATCGATCCACAACCATTCGGCCTATGCCGAGCTTCGCGGCAGCAACGAGCCAGGTGACGACCATGGAGCGTAGACAGCGCATCGCCGTCGTCGGTGCCGGCATATCCGGTCTGGCCAGCGCCTGGTTGCTGGGGAGTCGCCATGACGTGACCCTGTTCGAAGCCGGCGACTACCTGGGTGGCCATACCAACACCGTCGACGTGACGCTGGAAGGCAGAACCCACCCGGTCGACACCGGCTTTCTGGTGTTCAACGAGCGCACCTACCCGAACCTGATCGCCATGTTCGCGCTGCTCGGGGTGGACAGCGTCGAAACCGAGATGTCCTTTGCTGTCAGTCTGGAAGATCCTGACCTGGAGTGGGCTGGCAGCAATCTGGCCACGGTTTTCGGGCAAAAGAGGAACCTGTTGCGCCGCGAATTCTGGGCCATGCTCTCCGACATACTCCGTTTCAATCGCGAAAGCGTCGCCTGGCTGGCCAGCCACCCGGACAACCAGCGCAGCCTGCGTGACTTCCTGAACGAGGGCGGCTATTCGGCGGCCTTCGCCGACTGGTACCTGCTGCCGATGGCGGCCGCCATCTGGTCATGTCCGACCGGCCAGATGCTCGATACGCCGCTCGCCACCTTCGTCCGCTTCTGCTCCAACCATGGCCTGCTGCAGATCTTCGACCGGCCGGCCTGGCGCACCGTCCGGGGCGGCGCCCGCCAATACGTAAGAAAGATTGCCGCACAGCTGGACGACATCCGCCTCGCCTGCCCGGTACACGCCGTGACGCGCGAGAGCGGCGGCCTGCGCGTGACCCATGCGGCGGGCAGCGAGCCCTTCGATCAGGTGGTCATGGCCTGTCACAGTGACCAGGCTTTGGCCATCCTCGGGTTCTCGGCCAGCGACGCCCAGCGCGCGGTGCTTTCCGCGGTACGTTATCAACCCAACCGCGCCGTCCTGCATACCGATCGTGCGCTGCTGCCGCGCGATGAAAAGCTGTGGTCGGCCTGGAATTATTTCGCCGGCAGCGGCGAGCCCGGCCAGCAACCGGTCGGTGTTTCCTACCTGATCAACAAGTTGCAGCCGCTGCCGTTCAGGACGCCGGTGGTGGTCACGCTCAACCCGGCTCGTGCTCCGGATCAGGCTAAGGTCATCGCCGAATTCGACTATGCGCATCCGATCTTCGACGGCCCGGCAATCGTCGCCCAGCAACGTCTTGCCGAAGTTCAGGGCGAACATGGCATCTGGCTGGCCGGCGCATGGGGCAGCTATGGCTTCCATGAAGATGGATTGAAGTCGGCGCTGAATGTGGTCAATCGGCTCGGCATCCGGGCGCCATGGCAGGGCGGTGCAGTGCTTCCGCTGGGTACAGCGGTGGCTGCCTGAGACGGCCATGGACATCCATCCGCAACTCTTTCTCGGTCATGTGATGCACCGCCGGCTGCGGCCGGCGATCAATGCGTTCGTCTACCCGGTGTTCTTCATCCGCCTGCCGGTACGCGATCTGGCCTCCGGAAATTGCCTTGTTTTCTCGGTCGACCGCAACAACCTGCTCAGTTTTCACCAGCGTGATCATGGGTCGCGCGACGGCAGCCCGCTGCTGCCGTGGGTCGAGAACCTGTTGCGCCAGCGCGGCCTGCCCTGTGACGGCGAGATCGTGCTGCAGGCCTTCCCACGAGTTTGCGGCTATGTCTTCAACCCGGTCAGCTTCTGGTTCTGCCATGACCGGACAGGGGCGCTGATCGCCGTGCTGGCCGAGGTCAATAACACCTTCGGCGGCCGCCACAGTTACCTGCTGCACAACGCAGATGCCGCGCCGCTGCGCGATGGACAGACCCTGCATGCGGAAAAGGTGTTCCACGTCTCGCCATTCAACGACATCGAGGGCGCTTACCGCTTCCGCTTCCGGCTGGAGCGCGCCACGCAGTCGGCCCATATCGATTACGACGACGCCGAAGGCGAACTGCTGCTGACCGCCATTTCCGGCAAGGCGCGGGCGTGGACGACTCGCGCCTTGCTCGCGGCACTGCTGCGCATGCCTTTTCTTACTGCCGGGGTGATGTTCCGGATCCACTGGCAGGCATTGAAGCTCTGGTTGAAGGGGGTGCCTTTCCGTGGCGCCCATCCGGCACGGCAACCACTACAGGAATCGACAAAATGAACGACACCATGATTCTGCGCGGCGCCCCAGGCCTGGGTAGCGATACCCGCCTGATCTTCGACATGCTTGAAGGCTTGCGCGGCGGCCGCCTCGAAATTCGCCTGCCGGACGGTGCCAGCCGGCTGTTCGGCGAGGGCGAGCATGGCGTGACGCTGCAGGTGCATGACGAAGCGCTGTTCGGCCAAGTGCTGGCTCGCGGCGACATCGGTCTGGCCGAAGCCTACCTCGATGGCGCCTGGGATTCTTCGGATGTCACCGGGTTGCTGAGCTTGCTGGCCAGCAACCGCCAGGTGCTAAAAAAGGCGGTTTACGGCTCCTGGCGCAAACTGCTGGCAGCGCGCGTGCGCCACTGGCTCAACGGCAACAGCCGGGCCGGCAGCAAGCGCAACATCATGGCCCACTACGATCTGGGCAACGAGTTCTACAAGCTTTGGCTGGATCCTTCAATGAGCTATTCCAGTGCCCTCTATCGTGCCGTCGACGATGGCGATCTGGAAACCGCCCAGCGCGCCAAGTACCGGCGCATTCTCCGTCGTCTGAGGGCCGATGCCGGGCAGCGCGTCCTCGAAATCGGCTGCGGCTGGGGCGGCTTTGCCGAGCTGGCAGTAGGGGAGGGGCTCCAGGTGACGGGCTTGACGCTCTCGCCGGCGCAACTCGCCTGGGCCAAGCAGCGTGTGCCGGCCGCCGACCTGCGTTTGCAGGATTACCGCGATACCCGCGAGCAGTTTGACCATGTCGTTTCGATCGAGATGTTCGAGGCAGTGGGCGAGCGCTGGTGGCCGGCCTATTTCCGTGCCGTCGCCCGGGCGCTCAAGCCCGGCGGGCGGGCGGTGATCCAGAGCATCACCATCCGCGACGATCTCTTCGCGCAATACCGCAGGGGAACGGATTTTATCCAGCAATACGTCTTCCCGGGCGGCATGCTGCCTTCGCCTGCCGCGTTCCGCGCCGCCGCGGCACGCCAGGGGTTGGTGGTACGTGGCGAATATGCGTTCGGACACGATTACGCGCGCACGCTGGCCGAGTGGCGCCATGCCTTCGAGGCGAACTGGCCGCAAATCGCCGAACTCGGCTTCGACGAGCACTTCCGTCGCCTGTGGCGTCTCTACCTCTGCTATTGCGAGGCGGGCTTTCTTGCAGGAAACATCGATGTCGTGCAATTCGAACTTTCGCATCGTTGACCTGATTGCGCCGGGTGCAACTCGCTCCGAGGGCATCGGTTGCGGTCGACCCCCGAAAAAGGCCAAAAACCGGCCCGCCTCGCAGCGTCGTCGCGAGCTCGTCGCCGCCATCGTCGGCTGGCCGCTTGCCTGTCTGCCGGCGCTCGCGGCGCCCGACACGTCGCTTGGGCTCAGGCGCTGGGGCAGTGGCGATTTCCGCCGCTACGGCTTTCTCGTTTACCACGCGACGCTGTGGGCCGGCGACGACCCGCAGCGTCCGCCGCTGGCGCTGCGTCTCGACTACAAACGCAGCATTGCCGGCAGTGCGATTGTCGACGCGAGCGTTACCGAGATGCGCCAGCTTGGCGCCAGCGAGGCCGATCTCCGGCGCTGGGCGCAGGAGATGACACGTCTTTTCCCCGATGTCCGCGACGGCGACCAACTGACCGGCATCCATCTCGCCGATAGTGCCGTGTTTCTGTTCAACGGCAGCCCGCGCGGCGAGATTGCCGATCCCGAGTTCGCCCGTCGCTTCTTCGCCATCTGGCTCGACCCGCGAACCAGCGCGCCGACGCTGCGCGCTGCGTTGTTGCGCCGGCCATCCGGTTGACCATGACTTCCGGGCGTATCCTGGCCTATGGCCTGCTCGGCCTGCCGCTCGCCTTCGCCGCGCTGCCGGTTTACGTCCATGTGCCGCGTCTTTATGCCGAGGTGGCCGGTCTGCCGCTGGCGCTACTCGGTGTCATCCTGCTGGGTACCCGTCTGCTCGATGCCGGCATCGATCCGTTGCTGGGTTGGCTGGCCGACCGCGTACCGCGCCGCGGCATGGTGGCGGTGGCCCTGCTCCCCTTCGTCGCCGGCTTCGTCGCTTTGCTCAATCCACCCGAGGAAAGGGCCGCACTCTGGCTGATCGGCACCCTGGCCCTCACCTACCTCGGCTTCTCGGCGGCGACGATTGCTTACCAGGCGTGGGGCGCCGATGTCGGCGCGGATTCCCGGTTGCGCACCCGGTTGACCGCAGCAAGGGAGGGTTTTGGCCTGATAGGGGTCGTTCTGGCGGCCGCCCTGCCCACCCTGCTGGCCCCGGCGCTGAGCGACGGCATCGCTCGCCTGGCCTGGGTATTGCCCGTCCTGCTGCTGCTGGCGACCTTGGTCACTTTCAGTCGCGTCGGGCCCGGCGTGCCGCAGCAGGCGTCTGATCGTCCCCTGCTCTCCAGTCTGCGCAGTGTGGTCGACGACCCGGCGTTTCGCCGCCTGCTCGGCGTCTTTGTCGCCAATGGCATTGCCGCTGCGCTGCCCGCCACGCTGTTCCTGTTTTTCGTGGCTGACGTGTTGCAGCTCGAAGCGGCCAGCGGCGCACTGCTGGCCCTCTATTTCATCGCCGGTGCCGCCTCGCTCCCCTTGTGGGTGGCGCTGGCCGCCCGCTACGGGCGCGTTGCCGCCTGGCTGGGCGCCATGCTGCTGTCGATGGTCGCTTTCGCTGGCGCCAGCCAGCTCGGCAGCGGCGATCTGTGGGCCTTCGCCGCCATCTGCCTGGCTTCCGGCCTGGCTTTGGGTGCCGATCTTGCGTTACCCGCAGCGATTGCCGCCGACCTCGGCGAACGTCGGGGGCAGGCCGGTGCCTGTTTCGGTGTCTGGAATTTCGTCGCCAAGCTCAATCTGGCGCTGGCAGCCGGACTCGCGCTGCCCCTGCTGGCGCTGCTGGGCTACGTGCCCGGCAGTGGCGCCGGACTGCCGGCCCTGAGCTTTGCCTATGCCCTGCTGCCACTCGTTTTCAAGTCGCTGGCCGCTGCCTTGCTGTGGCGCTGGCGCCACCACCTGGAGATCTGACATGAAATTACTGTTCGCTGCCGCTTTGACCCTGGGCCTTGCCGGCTGTGCCGCGCCGGGGGTGGAGCAATATCGTGCCGAACAGCCGGCGCTCGATCTGAAGCACTACCTGAACGGCACGTTGGACGCCTGGGGCATGTTCCAGGGGCGTTCCGGCGAGGTCAAGAAACGCTTCCATGTCGTCATCGACGCCAAATGGGACGGCGAAACCGGGGTGCTCGACGAACGGTTCAAGTGGTCGGACGGCACGACCTCGCGCCGGGTGTGGACGCTGGTGCGGCAAGCGGATGGCACTTTTCGCGGCACGGCCGACGACGTGGTCGGCGAGGCGGTCGGCGAGGTCTCCGGCAATGCGCTGCGCTGGCGCTACGTGCTGGCCTTGCCGGTGGATGGCAAGGTCTATCACGTCGATTTCGACGACTGGATGTTCCTGATGGATGACAAGGTGATGCTGAATCGTTCCTACATGTCCAAATGGGGCTTCAACCTCGGCGACGTGACGCTGACTTTCGTCAAGCGATGAATCCGAAGATCACCGACTGGCGCGGCAAGCGCGTCTGGCTGGTCGGCGCCTCGGCCGGCATTGGCGCCGCGCTGGCGCGGGAACTGGCGAAGCGCGGTGCGCGGCTGGCGCTGTCGGCGCGTAGCGGCGGCAAGCTGAAGGCGCTCGCCATCGCCGACGCGCTTCTGCTGCCTTGCGATGCGACCGACACGGCCAGCCTGGCGGCAGCCCGCAAGGGGGTGCTGGCGGCTTGGGGCGGCGTCGATCTGGTGATCTATCTGGCTGGCGACTACGTGCCGATGACTGCCGACAGCTTCGATCTGGGCGTTGCCGAACGGGTCGTCGCGGTCAATTTCAATGGCGCCATGCGTCTGGCCGCCACCGTGCTGCAGGATCTCCAGCCGGGTGGTGGCATCGCTTTCGTGGCCAGCGTCGCCGGCTATCGCGGCCTGCCCCGGGCGCTGTGCTACGGGCCAGGCAAGGCAGCGCTGATCCATTTTGCCGAATGCCTGCATCTCGACCTGGCGCCGCTGGGCATTGGCGTCTGGGTGATCAACCCCGGCTTTGTCGCAACGCGACTGACGGCGCAGAACGACTTTGCGATGCCGGCATTGCTGAGTCCGGAACAGGCGGCATCTGCTGCGGTCGACGGCTTCCGCAGGGCAAATTTCGAAATCCACTTCCCCAAGCGCTTCACGTGGTTCATGAAGCTGCTCGCCCATCTGCCTTATCGCTGCTATTTCCCGTTGGTTCGCCGCTTTACAGGAGGCTGAAATGAATCTCGATGCACTGATCCGTTTCTATCATGACCTGACGATCGAGCGGGTCGCCGACTTCCCCGAGTTTTACGCGGAAGACGCCTGGTTCAAGGACCCGTTCAACGAAGTGCGTGGCGTTGCCGCCATCCAGCGCATCTTCACCCACATGTTCCGCCAGGTTGCCGAGCCGCGTTTCATCGTGACGGAACGGGTGGTCGACGCCGGCAGCGCCATGCTGGTGTGGGAATTCCATTTCCGGATACGCCTGTGGGGCCGGGGCTCGGCAGAGATCATGCGCGGCGTTTCGCACCTGCGCTTCGATGCCGCCGGCAAGGTCAACTACCACCGCGACTACTGGGATACCGGCGAAGAGCTTTACATGAAGCTGCCGGCCCTGGGCACGCTGATGCGCGGCCTGAAGCGTGCCCTGGCGGCCTGAAGGCGTTGCCGCCCAGCTGACTTCACCCCTTGATCCGCAACGTCCACTGCGCCAGCGCGCGCATCTGATCGCCAATCAGGGCGGTCAGCTTCGCGTCGGTCAGGTTGCCCTCGGCGTCGAAGGCGCTGGTGAAGGCATTGGCAAACACCTCGGGCTTGTTGAGCGGGTGCAGGTTGAGAGAGACGCAGACCTGGCGCAGGTGATATTGCGAGCGCGAGCTGCCCATGCCGCCACCGGCGCCCATGATCGCCGCTGTCTTGCCCGAAAGCAGCGCGTTGTCCGGTTCGCGCGAGGCCCAGTCGAGAATGTTCTTCAGCGCGGGGGCCAGCGAATAGTTGTATTCCGTACTGGCAAAGACGAAGGCATCGGCGGCAGCCATCTGGTCGAGCACGCGGACGACGGCGGGTGGCTTCTCGACGATGTCCACATTGTAGAAAGGAATGTCGGCAAGGCTGGCGATCTCCATCGTCACGCCGGATGGCAACTGGCTGGCAGCCGCGCGCAGCAGCCCGCTGTTGGTCGAGGCGCGGCGCAGACTGCCGGCAATACCGAGAAATTTCAGGTTGGACATAAAGACTCCCGAAGCAGTGAAGGGTTTGGCGCAGGGTGGTCGGCGCCGCTCCATCGTATCAGGCGCAACGGGCCTTTTCGACAGCTTTCTTGTGTGCCAGCCACTTGTTCCACAACCAGCTACCGGAAATTTCCTCTCCGGTCAGCACGTAATCCAGTTCATTGGGGTTGTGCAGCGTCAATTCGAGATTGTGCCTGGCTGCCAGCGGGCTGGCCAGCAGCAACTGGTCGCCGGCGTCCAACAGGAAATCCTCGTCCGGCAAGAGAAAGTCTTCACGGTTGCGGCGGACCAGTAAAGCGACGACCGGCAGCGGCTGGCTGCGATCGGTGCCATCGCGCATGATGGCGCCGAGGCTGATTCGCTCCCCGCCCATCAAGGCGCGATAAGCTCCCGGCGCTTCGGCGATGTTCAGTTTGATTCCCCAGATCAGTGGCGTGAGTCCGTTGTTGAGTTGCTGTAGACGGCTAACCAGCGCTGCGCTCCAGGATTCGTCCTGATGGCGCAGCAGATCGAGGAAGGCGGCCAGCAATGGCGTGGTCAGGATGGCGATGCACTCCTGAGCGACGATGCGTCCGGGAACCATCGTGAAATCGGCGTCGTAGGTTTCGAACAGCAAGCTGTTGGCGCTGTGATTCTGGCGCGCGACGACAAATAGCGAGGGTTTGAGCTCGCTGGCGGTGACGGCGATCGACAGGTTATTCACGTCGTTGTCGCTACCGGCGATGATGCCGACCGCGTTTGCGATGCCGGCCTGACGCAAGGTGACGGCTTCGGTGCCGTAACCGCGAATGGTGCCCGGCACGCAGTCAGGATCGCAATCCGGGTCGATGATGGTCAGTTCGATGCCGGCCGGCCGCAGGTGATCGACGAGAAGGTGCCCGAAGCGGCCATAGCCGCACAGAATCCAGTTTCCGGTGGGCGGTCGATGCGGTTCGGGAAGCGGAGATTCGGGCAGCGCGGTCAAGAGTTCGACGAGCCGGAAGCGTTCCGGTGCCCCGACGGCGAGCGCCAGATATTCGGCAAAGCGGGCGTAGGGATTGATGATGTGGTCGGTGCCGAAGGAAGCCATGTTGGCGGCGACGCTCTCGCTGCTGCAGCGTCCGATGACCGCGACGTCCGGGCTGAGCAGGCGAACCGCGATGGCGATTGCCAGGTTGCTTTCCTCGTCGTCGGTTACCGCCAGCACGGCGCGGCATTTCGGGTGCTGGAGGCCGGCGAGCAGGAGATTGCCCGGTTGCCGTGCGTCGGCTGCCAGTGCCGGGGTGTCGGTCTTGAAATCCTGCAGGTCGAGTTCCTGAACCCGCAATTCGTCCCGCTCCAGCACGACGAAGGCGTGGCCCAGGCGGTCGAGCGTCCGGCAGATCAGGTTGCCGGTCTCGCCGCAGCCGCAGATCAGGTAGAACGGTTCCTTCAGGCGCAGCACGCGGCGGCGGAAGCGGTTGACGGTCAGCGTATTCTGGAAGCCCTTGTCCTGCAGCAGCGCGATCAGTGTGACCACGGAATACGACCAGCCGACGACCGTCAGGTAAATGCAGATCGTGACCCACAGGCGCTGGGCTTCCGAGAAGGCGTTGGGGATCTCGCCGAAGCCGATGGTCGTTGCCGTGTAGCTGATGAAATAAAAGGCGTGGAAGAAACTGAGCGGCGGCGCCGCCTTGCCGTCCGCATCGACGCCGGGAACCAGCGTCAGGCCGAGAACGGCGATCGAATAGATGACGATCAGAACGATGATCGGCGCCCGCATGCGCCGCAGGACGAGGAAAAATGCGCTGTTCACGCCGGACTCCGCCTCAGCGGCGCAGCGCCACGGTTTCGATGATGAGGATGACGACCGAGACGATATTGGCGAACAGTGCGCCACCCGACAGCGAGACCACGCTCGACATCACCACAGGGGTCATGCCTTCGCCCGTGATGTGCACGGCGACGGCCCAGGTGATGGCGGCGGCGATCAGTTGCAGGTCGGCGACCAGGCTGGTGGCCAGGTGGATGGCGCCGATCTGCGTACGGTCGCCGAACTTGAGCGCGGTGGCGATCAGGCTGACAACCAGTGCCGCCGCCAGTTCATAGACGTGGTGCAGGTCGGGGCGTTCGATGTCGCCGATGAAGAAGCCAAAATTGAGCGTTGCGGCCAGGACGATGAAGAAGCCAAAAATTACTTTTTCCAGGTTCATGACCGCTCCCCCCGAGCGTGATGGCAACTGTTGTCAGCGGCTCTCGACCGGCGCCGGTTGATCTGCTGGCGAGCTGTTGCTGGTGGGCAAAGTGGACATGCGCTTGATTTCGGCATCGCTGACCACTTCGAACAGATTGACGACCTTGCGCACACCGTCGGTGGTGCGGGTGATCTGGACTGCCACCTTGGCTTCGCGATTGCCGACGATCCCCATCAGAAAGACTGTGCCGGATTCGGTGACTACCTTGACATGGTTGGCCGACAGGGTTTTCTCGTCAACCAGCCGGGCCTTGACCTTGGAGGTGATGTAGCTGTCGTTGCTGCGCGTCGTCAGCGACGAGGCGGGACCGACCGTCGTTTCGTTGAAGACTTCCTTGATGCCGTTGAGTTTGCCGACCCGCTCGCCGATGGCGCTGCGTGCCTCTTCGCTCGGCACTTCGCCGGTGATCAGCAGGCGCCGGTTGAAGGCGGTGAAGTTGAGGTGCGAGGCCTCCCGATAGACTTCGGGAACCTGTTGCGCAGCCTTCCACTCAGCCGCTTCGTCGTCGGTTTGGGCACTGGTCGTCCGACGGTCGTGCGCGCTCATGACACCCACCGTGGCGCCAGCGCCGACGGCAGCGGCGACACAGCCCTGGAGCAGCGGAAGGGCGGCCATCAGAACAGCGGCGGCAAGGGTGAGTTTGAATTTCTGCATCATTCGACTCCCAGTAGAAGCGCGTCGATGCCATCGCACAGGCAGTGAACGACGAGCAGGTGGGTTTCCTGGATGCGTGCGGTGCGGTCGGCTGGCACGCAGAGATGAATATCGTCGTCGGCCAGCATGTCGCCGATCTGGCCACCGCCCTTGCCGGTCAGCGCGATGACGCGCATGTCGTGCTCGTGGGCAGCCTTGATCGCCTCGATCACGTTGCCGGAGTTGCCGGAAGTCGAAATCGCCAGCAGGACGTCGCCGGCATGACCGAGGCCGCGCACCTGGCGGGAGAAAATGTGATTGAAGCCGTAGTCGTTGCCGACGGCAGTCAGGATGGAGCTGTCGGTGGTCAGCGCGATGGCCGCCAGTTCCTGGCGTTCGGCCTCGAAGCGGCCGATCAGCTCGGCCGAGAAATGCTGGGCGTCGCCGGCCGAGCCGCCATTGCCGCAGGCGAGGATCTTGCCGCCGTTGATCAGGCAGTTGGTCATCGTTTCGATGGCGGCGGCGATCGGTGCCGCCATCGCCTCGACGGCATTCAGTTTGGTATTGGCACTGTCTTCGAAATGCTTGGTGACGCGGGCGATCAAATCCATTTTTTCAGAGGGTTGGGGCGAGTAATCGAATCATTCTACATCACAGCTCGGCGAAGACCTCGAACTCGACCCGTCGCCAGGGATTGCTATGCTCGGTAAGACGGGAGATGCGGGCCACCAGCCTGTCGCCGCCATCCAGCGCGGCAGCGACGGCACGATTCTCGGCGCGCGGCACGTAGCCGAGCTTGTGACCGCGCCATTCGACGCGGATGGCATGGCGGTCGTGGCGGTTGTCGGGTTCGCGGATCAGGTCGAGCCGGTCGCCGACCCGCAGTTCGCCCCAGAATTCGCCGACGGCGTAATACTGGCTGCCGGCCAGTGGTGAGCTTTGTACCAGGATGCGTACGCTTTCCGCCCAGGCCGGTGGCGACAGCGCCAGGCACAAGGCCAGGCTAATCGTCGGCAGCGAACGCATTCCTGATCCATTCAAGCTTGCCGCCTTCGATCAGCACGCAATCGAAGCGGCAGTCACAGGCAGGTTTGCCCAGCAGATAGTGCTGCGCGGCAAGCACGATGCGCCGCCGCTTGCTCGCCGTGATGCTGGCCGCGGCACCGCCGAAATCGCTGCGGCTGCGCTGGCGCACCTCGACGAAGACCAAGGTCTTGCCGTCTCGGCAGATGAGGTCGATCTCGCCGCCGCGCACGCGAAAGTTGCGCTCCACGACACGTTGACCGCAACTTTCCAGATAGACGGCTGCCGCCGCTTCGGCTTCGCGCCCGCGCGTCGTGGTGGTATCGTTGGTCTTTGCCTGCATGCCCATGAAATGACGGAAGAATCCGCTGCATTGTATGTCGTCCCGACGCCGCTCGGTAACCTGGCCGACCTGACGCGCCGTGCCGAGGAGGTTCTGCGCGGCGTGCGCTGGGTGGCTGCCGAGGATACCCGGCACAGCGGCCCGCTGCTCAAGCAGCTCGGCTCACCCGCCCGAATGCTGCCGGCGCACCAGCATAACGAACACGAAGCGGCCGCCCGCATCGTCGAGAAACTGAGGGCCGGCGAAGCGGTGGCGTTGATTTCGGACGCCGGCACGCCCGGCATTTCCGACCCCGGTGCCCGTGTCGTTGCCGCCGTGCGCGCTGCCGGCTGCAAGGTGGTGCCGTTGCCCGGCGCGTGTGCTGCAACCACGGCCCTCTCGGCGTCCGGCCTGCTCGACGAGCATTTCCTGTTCTACGGGTTTCTGCCGACCAAGGGGGGGCAGCGCCGGCAGGTGCTGGAGTCGTTGTGCGAACAATCCTGCGCGCTGGTTTTTTACGAGGCGCCGCATCGCGTTCTGGAAACCGTTGCCGACATGGCTACCGTGTTCGGCGAGCGGACGTTGGTCATCGCCCGCGAGCTGACCAAGCTCTTCGAGTCCATCCATGCTCTCCCCTTGAACGAGGCGCTCGACTGGCTGAAGGCAGACCCCAACCGCCAGCGTGGCGAATTCGTGCTGCTGGTGTCCGGCGCGCCGGCCGGTGCCGACGACGGCGAAGGTGAGCGCGTACTCAAGCTGCTGTTGGCCGACGGCCTGCCGGTCAAGCAGGCGGCAAAGCTGGCATCGGCAATTACCGGGGTGGCGAAGAATGCGCTCTACGACAGGGCGCTGGTGCTGAAAAACCAATGAAACAGGCGAGACGATGGTCTGCCTCGCCGACCAGCCTGTGACGCCCGTTATTTCAACGCGTCTACCCCGGCCTGCGCAATTTGCGCATCCTGTTGCGAAGTGGCGCCGGCCACGCCAACGGCGCCGATCATCTTGCCGCCGGTGACGATGGGCACGCCACCTTCCAGCACGCCGGCGTCGCCGGTGATGTTCAGCAGGCGGAGATGGACGCCGCCCTGCGCGATGAGATCCTGAAAGGCCTTGGTCGGGCGACGGAAAGCCACCGCGCCTTGCGCTTTTTCCCGGGCAACTTCGACCGAACTGTAGGCCGTGTTTTCCAGACGTTGCAGCAACACCATGTGGCCGCCGGAGTCGACGATGGCAATCGTCACGTTCCAGTTGTTTTTCAGGGCTTCGCTTTCGGCAGCGGCCATGGCTTTCCTGGCCTGCTCCAAGGTCAGCGGTGCGCCATACGGGGTCGGGGTCTGGGCAAACGCCTGGGCGCTGCCAAGCGTCAGAGCAGCACCCAAAAGCAGGGCGCGTATTGGGGTCTTGTTCATGATGTCTCCTCTTGGTTGTTGTAGGGAACCGCAGCATGAGCATAACGCCCTTTCCCGGGGCGCTGGTAAAATTTGCCAAACCGTAGAGGACCCAACATGCAAATCACCCTGACCCGTCCCGACGACTGGCACCTGCATCTGCGCGACGGCGAAGCCCTGTCCGCCGTCATTGCCCACACCGCTGCCCAGTTCGCCCGGGCTATCGTCATGCCCAACCTGAAGCCGCCGGTGACTACCGTCGACCAGGCAGCCGCCTATCGCGACCGCATCGTTGCCGCGCTGCCGGCCGGCGCCTCGTTCGAGCCGCTGATGACGCTCTACCTGACCGACAACACGCCACCGGCGGAAGTGGCCAAGGCCGCCGCCTCCGGCTTCGTCAAGGCAGTCAAGCTCTATCCGGCGGGAGCGACCACCAACTCCGATGCCGGGCTGACCGACATCGCCAAGGCTTACGCGACGTTGGCCGAAATGGAACGCCTCGGCCTGCCGTTGTTGGTGCATGGCGAAGTCACCGATCCGGCGATCGACCTCTTCGATCGCGAAAAGGTCTTCATCGACACCGTGCTGCTGCCGCTGACCCAGCGCTTTCCGCGGCTCAAGGTGGTCATGGAGCACATCACCACGCGCGACGCCGCGGAATTCGTGGCAAATTCGCCGTCGACCGTGGCAGCCACGATCACCGCCCATCATCTGCTATACAACCGTAACGCCATTTTCCAGGGCGGCGTGCGGCCGCACTGGTACTGCCTGCCGGTATTGAAGCGCGAGACTCACCGCGAGGCCTTGGTCGCCGCCGCGATTTCCGGCAATCCCAAGTTCTTCCTCGGCACGGATTCTGCGCCCCATGCCAAGGGGGCCAAGGAGGCGGCCTGCGGCTGCGCCGGTTGCTACACCTCGTACGCCGCGCTCGAACTCTATGCCGAAGCCTTCGAGCAGGCCGGCGCACTGGACAAATTGGAGGCTTTCGCCAGCTTCCACGGCCCGGACTGGTATGGTCTGCCGCGCAACAGCGGCACGGTGACGCTGGTCAAGGAAAACTGGACGGTGCCAGCCGATTACCCGTTTGCGGCTGGCGACAGCATCGTTCCACTGCGTGCCGGCGAGACGCTATCCTGGAAAATGCGCTAAGTCGCGGCGTCGGCCTGGCCGACGGTTTGCCCGGCGCATTCACTTCGCCGCTGTTTTTTCCGCTGCGGCATTGGCTAGACCAATTGCCGGCATGCCCGGATGCGGAGGCCGTCGCGGCGCTGGCCGCGCGGCACCCGATCATCGCCGGCAACGGCCAGCGGATTCGTTTCGTGCCGCCGCGCCGCGACGGCCTGGCCTACGAGTGCCGGATCTGGGAAAGCGGCGAGGTCGAGACGCGCCCAGACAACTGGCACGACTGGTTCAACGCGCTGGTCTGGCTGACATTTCCCCAAACGAAGATCGCCGTCAGCGCCCGCCATGTGCGTGCCATGACGCCGCAAGGCGAGGCGCGCGGCAGCGAACGTGATGCGCTGACCCATTTCGACGAGTGCGGCATCGTGGTGCTGTCCAGTCGCCCTGATCTGCTCGACTTGCTGCGAAATTTTCAGTGGAAATTGCTGTTCGTCGAACACCGTCAGGCGCTTGAGTGCCACATGCGTTTCATCGTCTTTGGCCATGCCACCTATGAGGCCTTGCTCAACCCCTTTCGCGGGCTGACCGCCAAGGCGGTATTGCACGAAGTCGACGATGCCTGGCTGCAATTGCCGGTCGCCGAACAGTTGGTTGCGGTCGACGCCATTCTGGCGGCCGATTTGAGCAGCGGCCGCTACACCCGCCCGCGCGACTTTCAACCCTTGCCAGTTCTCGGCATTCCCGGGGTGGTGCTGGAAAACGCAGACCCTGCCTATTACGACGACACTTGGCAATTCCGGCCGGGGCGCCGCCGGGCAGGTAACGTCCAATAGAAAAGGGCTGCCGGTCCAGGCAGCCCTTGCTTGCAGACGTGGGGAAACTCCCCGCTGTCGGGAAATTACTTCGTGGCCTTGGCCGGTACCACGACCAGCGCGGTGGCCTGGATGTAGGTGCCTTCGATCTGGTCGCCCTGCTTGATGTCGGCCAGCACGGCAGGATCCTTGATCTTCAGCTTGACGACGCGACCCTTGGCGCCGAGCACGGTGATGCTGCCGCCCTTGGTGTCGACTTCCATGACATCTGCAACGAAGGAAACTTCGCGCGTCTTCATGGCGCCCGGCTTCTGGCCCGGCTGGGCGCGCTGCAGGTCGCTGCTCTCGACCGTCTCGCGCAGGCCGCCGCCCTTCTTCAGCTTGATCGCCAGTGCTTCGAAATACTCGGTAACCACGCGATCGCCGACCTTGACTTGTGCCAGGTTCTTGACGCTCTTGCCGACGGTGACGTCGAAGACATTGCCTTCGGGGCCCTTGAGCGTCACGGTACGGGTCTTGAGATCGACCGCCATCACTTCGGCTTCGACCTTCACCGAGTCGCCGACAACGGCGCCCGGCGTTGCCGATGCAGCCGCAGGGGCCGGGGCGTCGGCGGCGAAGGCTGAGCCGAAGGCCAGTGTCAGGGCAATCAGGGTGGCTTTTGCAGTGAGTTTCATGGAGTTGTTCCTGTCAGTGAAGTTGGTTGTCGAATGCTGATTGGATGGAGCCCTTGGGCTCAATACTTGATGAGCGGTGCCAGTTGCTGCGGATTGGCCGGCATCTGCGCGAGAATGCATTTGATGCCCGGCGAGTAGGGCTGGGTGTTGAAGAAACTGCTCAAGGCACCGACGTAATTGTCTTCCGAAATTCGGCCATTGAAAAAGCGCGAAGTCAGATCGAGGAAATAGGTCGACGAGGAAGCCACATCGTCGTTGCCACTCAGCAGACTGTTGATTTCGTGGGTGCCGAGATCGAGGTTCCAGCACTTGTTCTGAACCTGATTCAGGAAGGCTTCGTAGGGCGAGTCGGAGCGCCAGGCATCAGGAGCGCAGGCGGCGACAGCGAGCGTGAGCGCAAGCCCCACGCACATATTGGGGAATTTCATGGCTGTTACCGGATTGATAGTTAGGGTCGACCGGGCCATGGCGCCGAATGGCAGGCGGTGGCCCGGTGATCAGGTAAGCGTTAGCGGGCTACGACGCGCGCGTCTTCGCCGCTGCCTTCGATATACACGCGCTGACCCTGGCGCAGCCCAGGGTTGGTTGGTTGGCTTATCGAAACCAGCACGCCGCTCGTGGTGCGAACGATGATCTGCTGGCCCTGAACTGGCTTGTCGTAGTGTTTCTGGACTGCATTGCCGGCGAAAGCGCCGCCCACGGTGCCGAGAACCATCGCCACATCGCGTCCGGTGCCGGCACCGATCAGGCTACCGATACCCAGGCCGGCCAGCCCGCCGACGACCGCGCCGACGCCAGCATGCTGGTTGCTCGGCAAATCGACGACGGTGATTTGTTCGATCACCCCGGAGCGGATCTCAACTTCGCCAGGCGAAGTCGTGGCGCAGGCGGTAAGGGTCAGTGCGAGAAAGACTGCTGAAACGTAGGCTGTGATTTTCTGGAACATGTGTCCTCCTTGATGAAATTGACCTAGTTGGTTGTCCGATCAGCTCAGGCCGGGCTGCGGTCGGTTCGATGATAAGCCATATTGATCATGACAATGAACTTTCCGTCAGCGGATGTTTTCCAGGCCGTCGGCCGAGAAGCAGCC
Organism: Dechloromonas sp.; assembly: GCA_016790845.1. GTDB lineage: Bacteria > Pseudomonadota > Gammaproteobacteria > Burkholderiales > Rhodocyclaceae > Azonexus. Next base: position 3,054 of record JAEUOH010000107.1, on the reverse strand, counting down.
GGCGCCGCCGTAGCCGTCTTCCGGGCAGGCGATCTGGAAGGTCATCTGCTTGCCGCAACCGCTGACGCCGATGGTAAACATGCCATGCGGAACCCCGGAGAAGCGGAAGGTCTGAATTGCAGGTGGGCGCAGCTCGCGCGACAGCACGGTCGGCTCCGCGCTCGGACATTGCAGGTCGAAGCGGCCGCGCTGCAAGGCAGTCTGGATGGCTTGCGGTTCCATGCTGTCGAGCACCTGACCCGGCGGCGTGGCGCAGCCGGCAAGCGCCGCAGCGGCGGCAAGCGAGATTGCGGACAAGCTGATTGGCTTCATGACGAATCCTCCTTGGATCTTGCGGGAAATAGCCGGAATTTCGGCTCACTGATGATTGTGGTGGTTGTGATGGTGGTTATGGTTGTGGTTGTCGAGGGCAAGTTCCCGTGCTGCTTCTTCCTCTTCCTTGGCCAGGTCGGCGAGCAAGCCTTCGTCGGAAAGATCGAGGGAGTGGGAATTCGACCAGTCGAGATGAACGAATTCCTGTAGCCGCTTGACCACTGGCTCGTCGTGAACCACGATCGCCAGCTCGCGGCGGGTGTCGAAGCTGCCGGGTGCCAGGTTGATCGATCCGATCAGGGCGCGCGCGCCATCGGCCAGCATCATCTTGCCATGGAGTTTAAGACCCTTGAGCTTGTGCACCTTGGCGCCCAGGTCTTGCAGGATGCGCAATCCTTCCACGCCTTCGACCAGCTTGCCCTTCTTGAGCGTGTGCGCCGGCCGCGCCAGGATGTGGATCTTGACGCCGCGCGCAGCGGCCCGTACCAGACGCTCGATGATCACCTCGTCCTGGTAGCGCTCGTTCTGCAGAAATAGCGATTCCTTGGCCTGATCGATGAAATGCGCGACGCGGTTGCGCCCGTTGATATTGCACCAGATCAGGTGGGAATCCTGCCCGGGATCGAATTCCTGACGCGCCCAGTCGGCGTCGAAGCAGGCGACGACTTCGTCGACTTCGTGGCGATGCGACGTGACCACGGCGTAATCGCGGGTCAGGGTCAGGTTCTTGGTTTCCCAGTTCAGCGACTGGATGAAGGCGGTCGTGTCGTCGACGACCATCGATTTTTCGTGCGTCAGGTCGATGGCCGGATTGGTGTCCTGCACGTCGACGCCAGCTTCTTCGAGCGCCTTGCGCGTCGCTTCGTTCTCGGGTTCGCCGCCGCGACGGGCCGGGTTGAGCATAACCCGAACCTTGACCCCGCGCTGGTGCGCGGCGATGACTGCGGCCAACAGCGAAGGGTCGGAGAACAGGAAAATCTTGATGCGGATCGACTTGCTGGCGCCATCAATGGCATCCAGCAAGGGTTTGCCCGTGTCGTCGGGCATCACGATCAGCGAACGTGAGGACATGCCAGCTCCTTTTCTTCTCGTAATTGGTTGGTCGACGCGTTGCTAAACCTTGGCATCCTTGCCTTCCTTGGGTACCTTGGCCGGGGCGTTGGCCTCGAAGACGCCCTGCAGGCGCTTGAGTTTCAGCACGCCGTAGAACACCGTGACGGTCATCAGAATGACCAGGAGGCCGACAGCGAGTTTTTCCAGTGGGTAATTCGCCGTACGGTTGCCGATGTAGGCGACGACGATGGCGACAACGATCACGCTGTTCAGGAGCCAGTTGGTCGTTTTCGACACGATGTAGTGCAGCGTGCCGAAGCCCGCCAGCTGGTAAAGCATGAACGGCAGGATGGCGAATGCCGGGATGATTTCGGAAAAGCCGAGACTAAGGTCTACTGCGCCGGGCGCCCGCGTGTGCAGCAGATTGCTGTTGGCCAACTGGTGGAACAGTGGCGGCAGGGCACTGAGAAAGGGCACGACCGACAGGAATTCGAGCACCAGACCGCCGGACCAGAGGCTGACTTCGGATGCATTGTCGGCACCGGCACCGGCCGATTGCGATCCGATGAAAAGCCCGGCGACCACCGCGCTGGCCGCCGAGAGCAGGAGCAACTCGATGGTGACGCCGAAGGCCGCCGGTTCGCCTGCCTTGATCAGCAACAGGGCCATGAAGCCTGGCGTGAAGAACATCACCCGGACAAGGCGGGTCCACAATCTGGGGTCGCGATCCGGTGGCAGGAGGGGCAATACGAAGCCGTTTTCTCCCACCGTTGGTCTGGTTTTGGACATTGTGATTACCTCCTGAAAGTTGCGGCGCCGGCCCGACAGAGGCGCTCGAGCGTCCCCGCGGGCAGCCTCGCCTCAGCTAGCGGGCGAACCGGCTAATCGTCGATATTGTGGAGTTTGTTGATGATGTCTGCAAGAACGGCGGTCGACCAGCCGAACATCAGCATGGCGGTCATCGATTCGAAGTTGCCAAATCCGAGCCAGCCCAGGCCCAGGGTGATGCCACTGGTGCCCAGCGTGGTGTAGGAGTTGATCGAATAGAACATCGCGTGCGATAGATCGTTGATCAATCCGCTCAGATAGTAGAAAGCGGCCCAGACTACGACGCCGACAAAATGGGAAACCAGCAGGATGCCGACAACGCAGGTGATCACGGCCGTGCGCGCCCAGTGGTGCGGGCCCCTCATCACCGGGCGTCCGAAGTGCCTGAAAAAGCGGTGCACGGTGGCAATTCCCAGGCTGTGGAAGATGACAGTCAGCGCCATGGGTAACAGGGCGGCAAGAATCTGCTTGCTGTATTTGAAATCGAGCCCGATCAGCGGGTGATCCGCCGGATTGAAAACGTCCAAGACGATCCTCCATCACTCAATCTGTTGTGCTTTGTCGGGAAATTGCACGCTCTTTTATTGATGTCTGTGCGACAGGCAGTGTAATCGATTTGCCAGCGGGCGTGATTTCGTTCGCCTCGAAGCCAAGTGGATCGGGGATGGCGGCGGCCAAATAACCAAGCCCGCCGGGTAAGAACGGCGGGCTTGGTGACAGCGACCTGCGTGAGCTTTCTCAGGCGGCCTGATCGACCGGGATGGCCTGACGGCGGACAGCAGCGCGGTTGATGCCGCTGATCAAGGCCTTGAGCGAGGCGGTGACGATGTTGGCATCGACGCCGACACCGTAGAAATCGCC